>QMPG01000053.1 GCA_003648455.1 Bacteroidota bacterium | reverse complement strand
TTGCGTCTTTACCTTTTCCCATGATATTATCTTTTAAATGTTTGTTTTTAGTTTCTCTATTTTAGCAACATGACATTAATTATAATGTGAAATTTCATTCTTATAAATTAAGCACAACCTTTGTTAGGCACTGGCATTCATTCGCTTCCATTTATTCATCTTTTTCAAATTTGCTACAAGTTTCATTTCTTCCTGTGCGTTGGCAAGACATACTCTTTTGCAATTTTTGGTTTGTGTGTCGGCTCGTGCGAATTGCAAATGTGTATGGCTTTTGCGGTGACTGTCATTCTATTGTTGTTACTGAATTTGCTAATCTTTTTTCATTTCCTAATAAAGTCGTATAATATCTTTGTTCAATACCATAGAGCAAACTTTTTAAATCGTTTTCAGATTCGATTGTGAAATTTGCATCATTTTCGTCAAATTCTAAATCTTCGCAATATTCTCTGATGTAAGTGAATATTGTACTCTTTTCTTGTTGGTTAAAATGACTAATTGTTTCCATTGCCATTGCAATACGTTTCCTATTTGCTTTCTTCACTTTATCAGCATTATAATCATCTCCCAATCTAATAAAATCATTCTCTAAAAATTCTTCTGTATCTTCCTGAGTGGCTTCTTTGTATAAAACATCAATGCCTTTAAAAATGGTTGATAAAACAGGTAGTTTTTTAAAATAGAGAATATCTTCGTCCTTGTTATAAATTGCATCAGCATAATCATTTATTACAATTATTGGTTCATTTTCTGTAATTGTGAGATTATTTAATGAAAGTAACTTTTTACTAATAAACTGACGAGAACCAACTTTTTGAAAATAGTAAACTCCTGATTGGTAGGCACACAAATAATTAATATTTGAATAGTCTGCTCTTGCTATTTGGTCATATTCGGCTGAAACAAATCTCCGTTCAATGAAATCAATACTATATTCTTGTTCGGAAAAATCTTCAATGGCAAACCATTCGTCATCTTCAAGTTTGTAATCCGAATCAAATTCTCTTGGGTTATCTAAATCATCTGGCAACTCAAAGATTTCTTCGTTAGAAATTACTTTAAAAAGTCTGCCATTTCTACCTTTTGTTTTTGCTAATAAATGATTCATATATCTATTTCTCTTTATCTATGAATGTAAAATTGTTTATTCTCTTCAATTTTGAAAAACTCTCTTTTTTCGGGTCTTTCAATTTTTGTCTTGTAATTATAAATATTCTGATATTGTTATCTGTGGTTAAATAATAAAAATGATAACCAAAAAATAAAAACAATGGGTTAAAATAAAGTGTTTGGGAAAGGAATGTGAAAATAAATAATATTCCAAATACAAAAATTAGAGTATCACAATAAGGAACACTTAACGCAACAAAAAAGTAACCTAAATAACTTGGTAAGAAAGCATTATTGGCTTGTTCAATTTCTTTAATTGGTGAGTTAATTCCTCTTTCCTTGTCTTCTTCTTTTTCAAATTCTATGCTATCACTGTCTAAGCCATTTGCAACAATGAGACTAATAAAAGTTAATATTATTGGGATTAGAAAATAGACCAAATATGAAACAAAATCAGGAAGGAAATCTAATTTTGGAAATAGACAACTTAAAACATAGCGTTCTTTTACTGCATACACAACTAAAATTAGTGATGTAGCATTGAATGTTAGTAGTAGTCTAAATATAAAGTTCAACATATCAATTTCCTGTTATTCCGTTAATAAATGTTTCTACAAATCCTAAAATCTTTTTAAGGATTCTATCGCCTAATTTCTTGCGTTGCAGAACTGATGGTTTTTCGCCTTCAATTAATTCAAGTATTTCATCTCTCAATGGTTCTCTTTCTGCAAACAGATAATTTTCAATCAATTTCTGTGTTTTTTCTTTCGATAGATTTTCATCTTTTACCAACTGCTTAAAAGCCTTTTGTTGTTCAGTAGTCCAGAAATTCTCAAATTCTTGCGGTATATCTTCTTCGTCTTCTATTTCAGGTAGATTCTCTAAAATAAATTTCTCAATTAGTTCTTTTTTACTTCTTAATTGCGATTCTGTATTTAGTAAATTAAAAATTTACTTTTCTGTTTGTTCAACATCTTTTTGCGTGTTGGATTTCAATTTGATAAGCAACTGAATAATGTAATTTACATTGATTTCGTCACGGTGGATTAATTCCAGTTCAAAGTCCACATCTTCCAAAATCGAAACTTTCTCTTTTTGGTGGTCGCTTTTAACTTTGTCGTAAAGGTCAAGATATTTGCTTTTATAATCCTCAAAAAGTTGTTCGTTCATCGCCAAATCTTCCCATTTGAAGTCGGCAAAGGCAACAAGAATATTTTTTATTCGCATTAACTGACGAAATGCTTGTATAAATTCTAATTCGTCTTTTTCGCTTTGCAAATCGTTTACGCTGTTTACTGTTGGCGTTATTTTTAGCAACTCAATAAATGCCTCGTTGAATTTCTTTACATATTCCTCGTAAGGTTTCATTATAATTACCTCAATCGCTTCTTTGTTACTGAATAAGGTAATTGCATCGTCTGTTGCTTTTTTCAGATTACGGAAAACAACAATATTTCCTTGTGATTTTTGCTCGTTTAAAATTCGGTTTGTTCTTGAATATGCCTGAATTAAACCGTGATATTTTAAGTTTTTATCTACATACAATGTATTGAGCGGTGGACTGTCAAAACCTGTAAGAAACATATTTACAACCAGTAAAATATCAATTTTTCGTTCTTTTACTTTTTTAGAAATATCGTTGTAATAATTGTAAAACGATTGGCTGTCTTTGGTTGAGAAATTTGAACCAAACATTTTATTGTAATCTTCAATAAACTCGTCTAATTTTTCTCTGCTGTGTTGGTGCATTCCGTACAATGCTCTTGGCTCTTCAACAACTGATAATTCTTCGGGAATAAAACCGTTTGCGTCTGCATCGTCTTCGTTGGCTACATACGAAAAAATTGTTGCAATTTTAAGATTGTGTTTGCCTTCTTCTTTTTTGCGTTGTAGAATATCGTAATACTTTATCAAAGTTTTAACGCCACTTACGGCAAACAATGCTGTAAATTCTTTGCTGTGGGTTTTACGGTTATGATTAGAAATGATATAATTTGAAATTTTCTCTAAGCGTTTTTCATCTTCCATCAACTCTTTTGTGTCGATGTCTTCTACCTCAATATCAATTTCGGTGGCACTGTCTTTCTTTTTATATCTGCCAACATATTCAACCGAAAATTTGAGAACATTCTCGTCTTTTATGGCATCGGTAATTACATATTTATGCAAAGAATCGCCAAAAAGTTCTTTGGTTGTTCGTTTTCCTAAATCGTTCTTAAAAGCATTTTCAGCAAAAATGGGTGTGCCTGTAAATCCAAAAAATTGAATATTATTGAAAAACGCTTTTATTCGATTGTGTGTTTCTCCAAATTGTGAACGGTGGCACTCATCAAAAATGAAAATTAATCGTTTGTCTTGCAGTTTTTCCATTTTTGCCAAATACTGCTTTTTGCTGATGGCGGTATTTAGTTTTTGAATGGTGGTAACAATTAATTTTGTATCGTCAGAAAACTGTTTTACCAATGCTTTGGTATTGTCTGTTCCATCAATACTGCCTTTGCTGAAACTGTTAAATTCTTTGGTGGTTTGATAATCCAAATCTTTACGGTCAACCACAAAAATAACTTTTTCAACTTCGGGCATATTCATTATTATCTGACTTGCTTTAAACGAGGTCAAAGTTTTTCCCGAACCTGTGGTGTGCCAAATGTAACCGTTTTTATTAGTGTTTTTCACACGGTCAATTAGTGCTTCTACTGCATAATATTGATAAGGGCGAAGCACCATTAATATTTTATGTGTTTCGTTTAGCACAATGTATTTGCTAATCATTTTAGAGATGTGGCAAGGCTCTAAAAATTCGCTTGTAAAACCATTTAAAATATTGGTTAAACGGTTATTCTCTTTATCTGTCCAATAGAAAGTTTGCTTAAAAGATTGTCTGCGGTTATTAGCGTAGTATTTTGTGTTTACACCATTGCTGATTACAAAAACCTGTATGTATTGATACAATGCTGAATTTGAACCAAAAGAATGGCGTTGATAACGATTGATTTGGTTGAATGCCTCTTTAAGTTCTAACCCTCTGCGTTTGAGTTCAATTTGAACCAATGGCAAACCATTTACCAATAAGGTAACATCGTAGCGATTTTTGTATTTCCCTTCAATAGTAACTTGTTGTGTTACCTGATATTGATTTTGACACCAAAACTCTGTATTCAGAAATTCAAAATAAAGATTGTCGCCATTATCTCGGATAATATGTTGTTTCTCACGTAGCGTTTTTGATTTTTCAAACACAGAACCTTTGGTAAGAATATTCATTACCTTTTTAAATTCTGCATCTGAAAACGAAATATTATTATGTTTCTCTAACTGCTGTTTTAAATTGGTTATTAACTCTTTTTCGTCTTTTAACTGCACCAAAGAATAACCCAACTTTTGAAGTTGAGTAACTAATTTGTTTTCTAATATTTGTTCAGGTTGTTTGCTCATAATTTATACACTAAACATTCTTTGCAGAAGTCCCTTTTTATATTCTTTGGATTGCTCAATCTTTACATTTATAATATCTATTTCTTTATCTAATTCCTGTAAAAAAAGATGAAATCTTATTTTGTTCTTTAAGTGATGGAATTGAAATTTTAAGATTTTCAAATGCTGTTTGACCAAGAGTTTTATTCCTTCCTGCCCCACCTGGCGAGGCTAATTCAAGAAATGATTTGCCTCTTGGTGTTAGGAAGAAATAAAGTATAAAATCTAAATTAAGTAAATCCTTTACTGGCTCATACATTGGGAATCTATGTGAGGCTATCATACCAATTTCTTTTACAGTTGTTTTTGTAATTGCTCTTTCCCAAGCAAAAACGATATTGAGAATTAGTTTGTTTTCCTCAATCCAAAAAACTCTTTTATTTCCCAAAGATTTCCCAGAAACTGGTTCTTTGTGAAAAATGCCTTTACCGTGTGACCGAATTCCAATTTGGCTATAAAGTTTATCTGATTCAACCTTTACAGGATTTGAATATCTCTGTAAAATTTCTTTAAGGATATATGTTTTCCATTCAGAAAATGGGTTCCCATTTTTATCCTTAAAACATAATTCTTTTTTAAATATCTTTTGAATAACTCCTTTCTTGTATTGTTCTAACAATCCTTTCTTTTCTGTTAGTTGAATAATTTGGTTATCTATAAAAGTCAAAAAAGTCACTATTTTTTTTTGCTCAATTATATTTGAAGGAATACCAATCTTGTAACCATCTAAGAAGGCTGAATTACTAATATTCATTGTGTTTTTAGCACCTCTATGAACTATTGGTACAAGATAATTGTAGGTGTTTAGTTGAGAAGAAAAATAAATATCTAAAAGGTGTCCAAGTTCTTTGTTTTTAGGTTTGAATACTGCATATAAAACAGAAACAACACCTGCTCTGTTAAGCATATTTTGTTTAATTATTCCGAAAGGAAAACCTGCTGTTGGGCTTTTTGTGTAAACTACATCATTTGGAAAAACAACCTTGTAATTTGAAATGTCATCTGACGCATATGAGCGACCCAAATGTTCAATTTGATTGATTACACCTTTTTCTTTTGCAACTGAAAAAACCTCGTTAAATTCACCCGTAGAATTGCGTGTCTTATGTTCTGTTAAAATCTTATTTAGTTTTACCAGTTCCCAATCCTCATTAAAATCAGGGAAACGTAAAACTGGATTTGGTGTTTTACTTTCTTTCATTTTAAAATGGGGTTGAAATGTTCAATTCTTTACAATATTTCGATATTTCAGTTTCAGTTTATTCAATCGCTTTATTAAGTAGAATAAGTTTTTGTGATACATCATCTAAATTAACTGGTTCTTCTTCTTCGAAAGTATTAACATATCTTGGAATATTAAGGTCATATTCGTTTTCTCTAATTTCATCAAGACTTGCTATGTAACTGTATTTCTCTTCTGGTTGTCTTTCTTGGTAAGTCGAAATGATTTTTTCAATATCTTCTTGTCGAATATAGTTTTGTGTTCCTTTTGCGTAATATCTACTTGCATCAATAAAAATAACATCATTAGGATTTTCTCGGCATTTTTTGAATACCATAATACAAGTTGGAATGTCTGTTCCAAAAAATATCTTTTCTGGTAACCCAATTATTGCATCTAAGTAATTACGGTCTTCAATTAAATATTTTCTAATAAGTTGTTCTGCTCCACTTCTAAACAAAGCACCGTGAGGTAACACAATTGCCATAGTTCCATTTTCTGCTAAATGATAAATCATATGTTGCACAAAAGCATAATCGGCTTTGCTTTTTGGTGCAAGTTTTCCGTATTGGCTAAAACGGTCATCACTTGTAAATAAGGGGTTTGCACTCCAATTTGCCGAAAATGGCGGATTTGCTACAATTGCTTCAAATTGTTGTTCAATATGTTGTGGATGTTCTAATGTATCTTCTTGTTTTATATCGAATTTTCGGTAATGCACATCGTGCAAAATCATATTCATTCGGGCAAGATTGTAGGTAGTTCGATTAAGTTCCTGTCCGTAAAAATTACTTACTTCTTCAACTTCTTTGGCAACACGCAAAAGCAAAGAACCCGAACCACAAGTTGGGTCGTAAACAGATTTTAGTTTTGTTTTTCCTGTTGTTACCAACTTTGCCAAAATCATACTTACCTGTTGTGGTGTATAAAATTCTCCTGCTTTTTTCCCTGCTCCACTGGCAAACTGCCCAATTAGATATTCGTAGGCATCGCCTAAAACATCAAGTTCGGTATTTTCAAGTTTAAAATCTATTTTGTCAAGATGCGATAGTACTTTTGCAATCAGTTTATTTCTTGCATCGGTTGTTTTTCCAAGTTTGGTACTGTTCAAATCCATATCCTCAAAAAGATTATCAAAATCTTCTTCACTTTCTGTTCCCATTGTAGAAAGTTGGATATTGTTTAGAATTTCTTGTAAGTTCTCTAAAATGAAATTGCTTTCTGTGTCATTGTTTCCGTTTCCTCTTTTTGCAAGTTCACTAAACAATTCAGATGGTTTCAGGAAGTAACCCAATTTTTCAAGAGATTCCTCTCTGATTGCTTCAATATATTCTTTCCCTTGCTCTGAATTTTCTTTTATTTCTTTGTATTTTATTCCGTCTGTTTCTAAAATGGTGTTGGCGTACATTTCCATTTTTTCAGCCAAATATTTGTAAAAAATAAATCCGAGTATGTAATCTCGGAATTCATCGGCATTCATTTTACCTCTCAACTCGTTGGCTATATTCCAAAGTTGCTGTTCAAGTTGTTTCTTTTGGTCTTCACTCATTTTCTATCAGTTTCCTTTATATTCGTTAGTACAAGCGTTGGCAAGAAATTGCTCTTTTGGTTTTTTTAGGTTTGCCTGTGTGTCGGCAAAAAAAACAAATGTGCAATTTGTGCGGTGGCTTTTTATTTCTTTATTTTTTTGTAGCAAATTTATCATTCTGTCTCGTTTCTTTTGCTTGTGGGTAACGGTGGCAATATGAAAAGTTGGGCATTTTGGAACACCGAACTTTCATTTTACTACACTGTTTATTCAATGTTAAAATGTTCATATTTAGTACTATCTGCCCAATTTTATATATTGCGTGTTGTAGCCAGTACTTTATAACTCATTAATTTTTTTCTCAATTTTATTTAAATCATCGATAAAACCATTTATCATCCTATTTGTAATTGGCTGACGAGATTTCAATGCTTTTCCTAATTCATCCTTTAATTCAATTAAACATCTCAAATCATCTTTATGGTATTGTTCAAGTTTCCTATTTGAAAATCTCTCCTCTGGGTAGTATCGTATATGGATAAAATCTTTGAAATCACTTATGGCTTTTGGATTAAAACTTTTTAAATTCCTTGCAAGTTTTTTACCATCAATAAATTTAAAAATCGCAGTAGTATCAAATGTAAGACTATGATTAGGTGAAGATTCTTCAACTTTAATAAGGAGATTATTTACAGAATTTTCTTTTATATTTTCAAATATATTTTTTGTGTATTTCCGATATAGTATCGAACGCCTATTATTATCTTGCTTATCTACAAACTCTTGGATTTCGATAAACTCTTTTGTTTTGAGGGCTTGATACTCTTTACCCCAGGAATACTCTTTGATCCGAGAGGTATTATATTCTTTATGATCTCTCATCTTGTCAAAAAGTAGTTTTATTATTTGTTTTGATTTTGAGACGACGTATGATTTGTTCTTTTTTAACAAGCCCTCATTAATAAGATTAATAAATATACCAGCAATATGTATTGTGATATAGATATTGTTGATTTCACCTGAGGAAAATTCCTTTCATACTTTGTCTCTCAGCTGAAAAAACTGTTTATCCTCAAGCGTCCGCCAATACCATAACTTTTCCCAGTTTTGCTCAACATCTTTTCTGAAAAAAGTATTTGATTTAATGGAGTTATTTAAGTCTTCTTTTGAGATATAACCATTCTCAATATAACTTACAATTTTAGTGATGGGAAAAACATATGATGAATGAAAGCAATTATATTTTTCTAAACTGGGTTTGTATTTTCTTTCGGCAATTTTACTTGGACTATCTTCGTTTTTATCAAAATAATTGTAGTTCTGGTATTCTTTGATATTTTGGTTACCAGTCTTATGTTCAAGGTATATAATAATGAAATATGCAAGAAGGTTTTTTATAAAATCATTATAATTTTTGTTTTCAATATATTCAACATCAAAAAAAGTTGTTAATCTGTTAAAATCAAGTAATGCTTGTTTTAATACACGCAAATTCTCAAAAGTAGATGAAACAAAAATCTCTTTAATAAGTTGCACATGGACTTTTAGCTTCAAGTCTTTATTTACTTTTTGACTCTCCTCTATAAAATGGTTAACCGCATTGTCTATATCACTTTTAACTTCAAAGGTTTGACCAATTAATTTTTCTTTAAAGTCTTTATAATCAATATCTGTATCGTTTTTTGTTTTGTCGTATTTGGCTTGAATTTTTTTTTCTTCTGTAAGCAAAATTACTTTGCAGCTTGAATGTTCAACGAAGTTGTTTATATACCCAAAAATTTCGTCAGTTGGAATTTTGCACCTTTCTATATCATCAAATATTAAAATACGTTTTCCACTCACACCTTTGTTTGCAGAATCAAAAATTCCCAGAGAATCAACATTAAATGAAATGTTACCATCAGATTTATCATCATCATCAAAATTCAGATCTATTTTAGCTGTAGATTTTAGTAATCCTTTGAAAACGGCTTTGGCAACTTTCATGCCTTTAGAATAAAGAAACGGATTTATTACTGCCCTTATCTTTTCATTTATAGTTTGAGAGTCAGAGATTCCATTTAAACTAACATAGATGGGCTTAAGAGTAATTTGCTCATCAGAAATATCCGGCTCATCCCATTCTTCAATTATTCTTTTTATGAAGTATGTCTTACCACATCCCCAATTTCCTTTCAATAAAACTGCATACTGCGGATTTTCCAACTCAATAAAATATTCCAAATATTCTTTAATGTGTTGATTCATTTCTTGTCTTTAGTTTTTTGCAGTATGCTATTTTGTATTGGCTACAACGGGCAGCGCTAAGATTAGATGCCGGTTGCGAAGCAGTTTCTTGTCTGGTACTACCAGACTTGAAACGGGCTTTGAATGTTGTTTTTTTAATTCTCACGGCATTTAATTTTAGCGCATGTTACCTGCTGGCTTTTATCTATTTCTTTCGTTTTCTGTGCGCTGGCAAAGACATACTTATTGACAAGTTTTGGCTCGTGCGGCAGGTTTCCGAGCGACTTGGCAATGTGTATGGCTTTTAGTGTTGGCATTTTTTTCAGGTTGTTGATTCTTCAATTATTCTAATTTCTTCATCAGTCAGTCCGTACAATTCATAAACCATTTGGTCTATTTCTTTTTTGGTTTTATCTATTTCTGTTTTAAAAGAATGAACTTCAGATTTTCTTTTTTCAAAAACCTCCATCCAATCCATTTCACTAGATTTTGAGAGCTTTCCCGTACCAGTACTCTTAATCGCTTTGTTTAGCTCGTTTATAAACCCATTAAAATCTAAGTGATACCAGTCCTGAAGTTTCTTGTTCAGTTTTTCTGTTGAAATCTGGGAATGTAAATAGTTAATGAAATTATCCACAGCAGATTGAAAACCACTTGCTTTAAGAATAATTGTATCTGTTCTAACTTTAAATTCATCTTGCGTCTGAATAGTAGCAACAGGTATTGGTATTAATGAAAGAGGTTTGTTAAAATACTCCCTTGAGTTTCCCTTTGGTTTGCCTATAAAGCCATAATACCAGTCAATTAATTTAGAATTTAAAACAGCAATAACATATTTGGTTTCAAACTGATTATTAGTAATTCTAATTGCTCGTACGTCACCACCATTGTTAAAGAATTGATTATTGTCAAAACCAAATTTGTTTTTACTAGCTCTGTATGGAACAAGTATTTTTTCTTTTGCGTCGAAGACATCCTTCACAGATGGTCGATGTAATCTCCACCATTCATACTCACCTGTTCTCGGCCCTCTTCTTTCAAGAAGCTTCTCTTTGTGATTCTCCAAATACTTATATGCGTTTGGAAATTTTTCTTTCGAGAAACTGTTGTCTGCATAAATAAGATATAGGTTATTGAACCAAATTACATAAGGGCTAATATTGCTATTTTTAATACACTTTCTTAAAACCTCATTTTCAATCTGATTTTCATCTGCTACAGCCTTGCTAATGGTAAAGATTTCATTTTTACCTGATTCCGAACCTTTTGCTATTTCTGTAATGTTTCCAAGTAATACTTTGCCTTCTTTAATTTTGTTAATCAGTTTTAATTTGGTTTTATCTGCTATTATCCAATTATCATTCAATTCATCTCTTTTAAGTACAGCTAATTGATAGCTTTCTGCTGTGTATGAGATTTCGTCGAGAGCTTTGTTTGAGCTATAAATTTTGAAATTGATGTTGTCAGACTTGGGTATTGATTCAGCAAGTAGTATTGCGGTGTGGATATTAGCATCTTTAAAAACATGATAATTTTCAAAGTTTATTAAAGTGCTTAAATGGGATGCTAAAAATTTTCTTAGATTTTTTGCATAATCGTTGCCAATAAAATAATTGGAAGTAATCATACCAAATACACCATTTCGATTGAGTAAATCTATGCCCTTGAATAAAAAGTAATACATTAAATCATTATAGCCAGTATGGATTAATTCGTATTTGGATTGAAAATAATTATGAATCTTTTTGGGAAATACACTCATGTTGACATAAGGCGGATTCCCAATTACTACATCAAAACCGCCATTTCGCATGATTTCCTTAAACTCTACATTCCAATCAAATGCTTTGTCTCCGGCAACTTCCGGGTCGTCAATTAAAGAATTACCGCATTTTATGTTGTTGTTTAGATTTGAAAGTTTGCGGCCTTTCTGGGCAGTGCGTAACCAGAGTGAAAGTTTGGCAATCTCAACACTTTCCTCGTTAATGTCCACCCCGAAAAGATTATTTTCCAAAATAGATTTTTCAGTGTCAAATAACCGCAAGGCCGTGTAGGTCAGCTCTGCAATAATATCATCAATGGTTGAGTGCTCTTGGATTAGAAAGTTCAAAGCCTGATTCAAAAATGCCCCACTGCCGCAGGCAGGGTCAACAATTTTTAATGAAAGCAACCATTCTTTGTAGTCGTTTAGTTTTTGGAACAGCTTCTTCCCTTTTACAGAAAGATTCCCGTCTTTGGTTCTGTACGTTCCATCGAACTCAATTTCTTCAATTTCTAATTCCTTTCGTTTTTCGTTGCAGAGTGTTCCAATTGTGTTTTCAACAATGTATTGCGTGATGTATTTTGGGGTGTAAAAAACACCGTCTTTTTTTCGTTTGCTTTTTGTTTTGTCGGCTGCTGTTCCTTCAATCTCGGCTGTTATTTCTTCAATTTCAGAAAGCGAATGTTCAAAAATATGTCCGAGAATATTTACATCCACTTCCGTATTAAAATCATATTCCGAGAGTTTGAGCAAATCACTAATCAAAACTTCATCATCAATTTTCAGATTGTCCAACAAATTGTCCGGGTAAAAAAGTCCACCGTTGTAAGCTGGAATATCATCGGCTGTTGTTTTTCCTTTTCGGCCAATGTTCATGTAACCAAAATACTGCTTATAAATGTCGTAAATCGGTTTGTAAGCATCTAGCTCTGTTAATTTATGGTAGGTATCAATAATACGGGAAATCGAATTTGGGGGCAAAAGTCCGCTGTCCTCGGCAAACAGGATGAAAAGGAAACGGTCTAATAGTTTTTGAGATTTATTGAATAAAGTTAGTTTGTCTTTTTCGGGGTTGTTTTTAATAAGATCTTCAAAAAGTCTGTTCTTGAAAACTGAATAATCTTTGTAAAGTTTATCGGAAATATCCTGTTCGTGAAACTTAGTTTCTTCTTTAAGTTTTAGCGGTAAATCTGAAAAGATGCTATTTGAGTTGAGAATCAGAAAGAGTAAATCAAAGTCCGCCCGTTGCAAATGAAATAAATCAAATTCCTCAAATTCGTTTGCGTAGTCAATGTAGAAACGTAATTTTTGAAAGTTGGAAGTGATAACATATTTACAATCGGGCTGGTTGTTTTTGTAATTGAAAGCCTGTTCCGTAATGCTTTTTAAGTCCTTCGTTTTCGTGGATTTTAATTCAATTACGGCAACTGCTTTTTCGTTTTTCAGAATGGCTCCGTCCGCCTTTTTTCCGTCTCCCTGATTTTTAAATTCCCGGGCTAAATTGTAATTGGAATCGGGTCTCAATATGTAACCAAAAACATCAACAAACAAGTCTCTTAGAAATCCGTCTTGATACTCTTCCTCTTTGAGTTCCTTGATTTCTTCAATTTTGCTCGGGTTATAATTTTCTCTGAATTTTTGAAATGCTTTTTCAACGAGTTCTTTGTCAAGATTACCCAAATGTTTTTGAATCACCGATTTTTGAAAGATTCCCATTTACAAAGTCCGTTCATTCATGATTTTTCAAAATT
>QMPG01000052.1 GCA_003648455.1 Bacteroidota bacterium | reverse complement strand
TTCTTCAACTAATAAATCTATTCTATATCCATGGTATAGTTTTACTTCTTTATAAACAATTGGCATTGGTTTTACTTTTTTAACATTTAAACCTGCTTGTTTTAACTCATAGAATAAACATTCATGATAAGCCGATTCTAAATAAACCCAGACCTAAATGTCTGTGTACCTCTATTGCACAACCAATAATCTTTTTAGATAATTCATTTTCAATCATAATAATTAATTTTTCTTTGTGAAACTTAGTGAGAACTCCGTGTTCCTTTGTGGAATAGCTATATCACAGAGATGCTCAAAGTAAACTCAAAGTTACACAAAGGTGTTTAATACAATTATATTTATTTATATTCGGCACCTCAAAATAAAATTTAGCCTGTATTTGAAAATAAGACAAAACAAATAATAAATAAATCATAATAAAATTAAAAAAAAAATTGTATTTTTAGAAATAATTTTTTTTTATTAATTCTTCATGAACAAAGACCAATCAGAAAAAAAAAATCTAAACAAAATTAAATATTTAGAAGATAAGATAGCTGAATTGGGGAAAGCCAACTCTAAACTCCAGAAAGCTTACAAGAAATCAAGGCTTAGAACTATTGAAATTTTCGGCAAACAAGTTGATGCAAGAAAAGCTAAAAACTTTTACGAATTTGAAAGCGAATTATTAAGACAAACCAATCAGGCTCTTGAAGAAAAAAACACCGAGCTAAAAAAAGCAAACGCTAAAGCACGACGAAGAACTATAGACCTTTTTGGAAAACATATTGACTTAAAAAAAGCAAAGAAACAAATAGAGATACAGAATAATGAACTTGAGAAAAAAAATCATCAAATAAACGACAGCTTAAATTACGCAAAACTCATACAGGAAGCAACACTTCCTGAAAAAAATTATATAAACGAAATACTACCTAATTCTTTCATATTTTTTCAACCACGCGATGTAGTTAGCGGAGATTTTTATTGGTTTGAAAAAATTGACAACTTAATTTTTGTCGCAGCAGTTGATTGCACAGGGCATGGCGTTCCCGGAGCATTTATGTCAATGATTGGCACAACACTGCTAAATGAAATTGTTGTTGAGAACAAAACATTCGACACCTCTCAAATATTGTGTAAATTAAATCTTGGTGTAATTCATTCTTTAAATCAAAATTCGGACTCAGATTTTGTTCAAAATGATGGAATGGATATTACTATTTGTTGCATAAACCAAGAAAAAAGAACTATGGATATATCTTGTGCTGGTCACACATGTTACGTTATTAACAATAACAAACTGTCGACAATTAGAGGCGATATCTTTCCAATTGGAGATATTTTCCCTAATAGACCTAAACCTAAATACACTCGTCATTCAATAACAATTGAAAAAGAAGCTACAATTTATATGTTTTCTGACGGATATCAAGATCAATTTGAAGGTGCAAAAAACGAAAAATTTCTTTCAAGCAACTTTAAAAAACTTTTATTAAAAAATCACAAATTAGACACGAAAAAACAATACGAAATATTAGATAAAGAGTTTAATAATTGGAAAGGCGAAAATCAACAAATTGATGATGTCCTGGTAATTGGTATAAATATTAAATACTAAACTGCTTTTAACAATTATTATATGAGTCCACTCCGAAAAGACCTAACAGCTTGGGTATAACAAAAGATATAATATTCAAAATATTGACAATCAGCACAATACAAAACCTGTTAGGTCTCGATAAATTAATATTACGACTTTTAATAGTAGATTCTTATATACAATAATTATATTAACTTCTTTTTTATTACTTTTACTTTTTATATATTTGGATAAATTTCATCTTATTTTATGTTTTTTTAATTTATAACATTTCTTTATTTACAAATAAAACTATCTAACTGTGGACAATAAAGTATCAAAAGAAATAATTTACAAATTTACGATAAGCACATTTCTATTTGGAATAATTTTTCTAATTATTTATCTTTTTATTGCGTTAAACTATAATAACTTAAACATCTCGTTTGAAAGTATTATTAAAATACATAAATCATCAAAATTTTTCTGGGTAATTGACTTAGTTCCTATTTTATTCCCATTAGCTGCTTATTTTATTAGCAAATTAATCTCAAAAAAAATAGTTCGAATTGAAAATGAATTATTAAAAGAAGAAACAAAAACCAACAAAATATTAGACTTTACAAAAAAAATCACACATGATGATTTTACTGCCAATTATGAAATAAATGACGAAAATGATATTTTAGGAAAATCATTAATAGAACTTCGCAACAATATTAAGAAAAACAAAGAAGATGAAATTTTAAGGAAGAAAGAAGATGACCAACGTAATTGGGTTGCAGAGGGTCAAGCAAAATTTGGCGAAATACTAAGACAAAACAACGATAATCTTGAAAAATTATCGTTTGAAATAATTAGTAATCTTTGCAAATATGTTGATGCAATACAAGGTGCTTTTTATATTTTAGAAGATAGTGACAAAAACGATGTTCATTTTGAACAAACAGCTTTTTACGCATATAACAGAAAAAAATATTCGAAAAAACGTATTGACTGGAATGAAGGACTTGTTGGAAGAAGTGCATTTGAAAAACTCACCATTTACATGGACAAAGTTCCTGAAGGTTATGTAGAAGTAACCTCAGGATTAGGCAAATCAAATCCTAAATCAATACTTATAGTTCCTTTAAAAGTTAACGAAGAAATCCATGGAGTAATTGAATTTGGTTCATTCAATCTTTTCGAAGAATATCAAATAAAATTCGTTGAGAAAGTTGCAGAAAGTATTGCATCTACAATATCTACAGTAAAAATTAATGTAAAAACAGCAAAGCTCCTTGAAGACTCTCAAGAACAAGCAGAAAGACTTGCTCAACAAGAAGAAGAAATGCGTCAAAACATGGAAGAGCTTCAAGCAACTCAAGAAGAAGCAACAAAACAAAGTCACGAATTTGTTAGCTTTACAAACTCTGTAAATCACACATTAATTAGGGCTGAATATGACATAAATGGAATTCTATTGTATGCCAATACTAAATTCATTTCAGCATTAGGATATTCTTCAAATTCGGATGTTGAAGGACACCATATTTCAATGTTTATTAACAAAAAAGATAAAGAATGGTTTAACAAGATATGGGATGAACTCTCAAAAGGTGGCAAACATTTTGAAGGATATATGAAGCAACTCACTAAACAAGGTAAAGATTTATGGACTGTTTCAACCTATACTTGTGTGAAAGATGAAAACGGTAACGTTGAAAAAATATTATTTCTTGCAATAGACATAACTGAACAGAAAAAACAAAGCATCGATTTTGAAGGACAAATAAAAGCAATGAATATTTCAACAATAAAAGCTGAATATTCTCCAACTGGTGAATTTGTTGACTGTAACGATAAATTTTCAAAAATAACAGAATACTCTGTTAATGAGCTTCAAGGTAGTAACATATTCGATTTAATAAATCCTAAATTCAAGTCAGATTTTGAAGAAAAATGGAACGATGTTGTTAAAGGTGAATTTTATGAAGGAGAAATTAAAATATTAACAAAAACCAAAAATGACAAATGGCTTAACTTTACTTTAGCCGGTGTTAATGATATGTATGGAGAGTTATCTAAACTTATTATTATTGCTCACGATATTACTGAACAAAAAGAGATTTTCTTCGAAAACAAACACACAACCGAACAATTAATTGCTCAGGAAGAACAATTGCGACAAGCAGAAACTATTCTTAACAAAAAACTCACTCAAGCTAAAGAAGAAGTTAAAGAACAGTATAAAGAAATCGAAAAAATAAAAATCCGTAACGAAAAAACTCTCGAGGGCTCTCTTGACCCAATAGTTATGATCTCAAGCAAAGGTAATATTGAATTCTTTAACAAAGCGGCTGAGCAACTATGGAAAATAAAAAGAAAAGATGTAATTAATAAAAACGTTAATAATCTTTTCTCTGAAGACTTAATTCTTAGCGACAACTTTGTTAACAGTCTCGTTGATCCTGAAAAAGAAAAAATTGTAGGGCAACGAACAGAAATAAAAATTACTACAAGTGAAGGTGAAGATGTTCCTGTACTGGTTCTGCTTTCTCAAGCAAAAGTTGACAAAGAATATACTTACACTGCTTTTATTCAAACAATTGAAGTAGAACTCTTTTAAAATTATTTACTGACTTAAACATAGAAGGCAAGGTTATTCCTTGTCTTTTCTATTTTATTACAATTTGTGAAATATATTTTTTAAATTTGCGTTCCTTAAAAAAATCAATTCCAATGAAGTCTTTCTTTAGATTCACAATACCTTTGTTTTTTATAATTACAGTTTTTTCGTGTAATAAAGAAAAAATTATTACATCGCCGGATGCTAAATTAAATTTCTCAACAGACACTGTAACTTTCGATACTGTTTTCACAACTATTGGCTCAACAACCAAAAAGTTTAAAGTATATAATAATAACAAATCACGAATAAGCATTTCTTCAATTAGACTAGCTAATGGCGACGATTCTAATTTTAGAATAAATTTGAATGGCGTTTCAGCTAATTATTTTACTGATATAGAAATACCTTCAAATGACAGCATTTTTGTTTTTGTTGAAGTAAATGTTGACCCTAACGGAAAAAACATCCCATTGTTAATACAAGATTCTCTAGTGTTTATAACAAACGGCAACACTCAAGATATTGATTTTGTTGCTTTTGGACAAGATGTTCATCTCATAAACGGACAAATAATTCCTGTAAATGCTAACGACACTGTTTGGACAAACGACAAACCATACCTTATCTACAACTCAATGCTTGTCGATTCTCTTAAAACACTTACTATTGAAGCCGGAGCTCAGCTTTATTTTCATAAAAACTCAAACCTGCTTGTTAAAGGAACTCTTATTGTAAACGGAACATTAGAAGAACCGGTTGTTTTTCAAGGCGACCGTTTGGAAGAACTTTACGATAACATCCCGGGACAATGGGGCGCCATTGCTTTAATCCCCGGAAGTCAAGGCAACATTATTAACTACGCAATAATAAAAAATGGAGTTCTTGGCATTCAAGTTGGAGAATATAATGTTTCTTCTCCCGACCTGACTATTACTAATACTAAAATTCAAAACATGACTTTTGGAGGTATTTATGCCTTTAACTCAACAATTAATGCAAGCAATAATATTATTGCTAATTGCGGATACTATGCCGTTTCTCTTCTCGTTGGCGGGACTTACGATTTTAATCATTGCACTATTGCAAATTATTATGGTTCTTACTCGAGTTACAGCAGCAGAACCGAACCCTCATTAGTAATAAGCAACAGCATTTCTGTTGGTGAAATTTCTTACGTAGGCGATTTAGATGCTAATTTTGGCAACTGCATTATTTACGGGAATAACAATAATGAAATTGGCATTGGAGATACTACGTCATTAACTATTTTCAATTATAAATTCGACCATTGTCTTATTCGTGTTGATAAAGATTTTGACACATCAGACGAATCTCATTTTCAAAATATTATTAAAGGTTTTACACCTAATTTCCCTGAGTTTGTATCAACCGATAATGATACCCTTGACTTTCAATTAGATTCAGTGTCGCCTGCAATAGATTTCGGAAGCATAGAAATAGCCAAAAAATTCCCGTTAGACTATAACCAACAAAGCAGGCTTAACGATGCAGGTCCTGACTTAGGTGCTTACGAGTATGTTGAATAGTTTTTTCTTTGTCAAAATTTTTCTTACTTTTAGCTCCTTAATCAACTCGCTCTTTTGGATTTACAATCCGAAAGTCTAAACAATATAACAATTGAAACATTCAAAATTTAACATACAATTTATATAAACATTAACCTATGACCAATATAAAAAAAACACTGCTTTTATCATTTCTTTCAATTATTTTTGTTTCCTTTTCAGTAAAATCAATCGCCCAAAACGATACTCAAAGGCAAACCGAAAATTCTTCTAACGACAGATATTTTAGAATAATGTTTTACAATACTGAGAATTTTTTTAATGTAACCCACGATACATTAAAATTAGACGACCAATTTTTACCCAACGGCGACCACCATTGGACTTGGGATAAATATAAACACAAAGTAAATAATATTGCCAAAGTAATAACTGCTGTAGGTGGCTGGACACCTCCCGATATTGTTGGTTTATGCGAAGTTGAGAATAGGTACTGTGTCGATGGATTAGTAAAATTTTCACCTCTTGAAAAATTCAATTACCAGATAATTCATAAAGAATCTCCTGACAGAAGAGGTATTGACGTTGCTTTACTTTATCAAAAAGATACTTTTACTCCAATATCTAACAGTTTCATACAAATTAATTTTCCTTTTAGTAAAAATAAAAAAACACGCGATATAATTTATGTAAAAGGTTATACAAACAAACATGACACTCTTCATGTATTTGTAAATCACTGGCCGTCACGCTGGGGCGGGCAATTAGAATCTGAACCCAACAGAATGTTTGTAGCCTCAGTGTTGAGAAGCAAAGTAGATTCTATTTTTGAAACAAATAAGAATGCAAACATCATTATTATTGGCGATTTAAACGATGAGCCAGATAATAAAAGTCTATTAGAAACATTAAAAGCACATGGTAAATTTGATAACATTCAAAAAAACGAACTTTACAACTTATCATACTATCTTCAGTTTGAAAAAAATATTTGCAGTCATAAATATCAAGGACACTGGGGAACACTTGACCAGATAATAATATCAGGTAATTTATTATTAAAAAATAAAAAGTTATACACATCTTTAGATGATGCCCATGTTTTTAAAGCAGATTTTTTACTCGAAAAAGACGAATCTTATTTTGGAGAGAGACCTTTTAGAACATATATTGGCATGAAATATCATGGAGGTTTTAGCGACCACTTACCGGTTTATCTTGATTTACACAGAAAATAAAAAATTATTTTTTCTTAGGTTTTAATCCTAATTCTGTTGCTTTTTTAATCATAAATTTGTATGCATCGTCGTAATTATTCTCAATAAGTCCGTCTAAAATAGCATCTTTAATTGCAGTTTTAATTTCACCTACAATTTTTGAAGGTTTTATATTAAAAATATTTATTATTTCATCACCGGAGATTGGAGGTTGCCAATTTCTTATTTTATCCTTTTCTTCTATTTCCTTTAATTTTTTTCGAACAATCTGGAAATTCTGCAAAAATTTCTTAACTCTGTTAGGGTTTTTAGATGTTATATCAGCATCACACAAAAGCATCAAATCGTCAATATCTTCACCAGCCTCAAACAACAAACGTCTTATTGCAGAATCTGTAATATCGTCTTTTGACAAAATAATTGGGCGCATGTGTAACAATATGAGTTTCTGAACATACTTCATTTTCTCATTCATAGGGAATTTAAGACGTCGAAAAATATCAGGTAACATTTTATACCCAACAAATTCATGTCCATGAAAAGTCCATCCATGTTCATCATCAAATCGTTTGCTTGCAGGCTTTCCTATATCATGCAGAATTGCAGCCCAACGCAACCATAAATTATCTGTATGTTTACTTATATTATCGAGAACATCAAGTGTGTGATAAAAGTTATCTTTATGCTTAATCCCTTTTTTTACATCAACTCCTTTTAATTTATACAATTCGGGAAAAACTATTTCAAGCAAACCGGTAGCTTCTAAAAGTTTGAACCCAATTGAAGGCTTTGCCGATAAAACAATTTTATTAAGCTCGTCGTTTATTCTTTCCCTTGAAACAATTTTGATTCTTTCTGAATTACTTTTAATTGCTGATAATGCTTCGTCGCAAATTTTAAAATTTAATTGTGCTGCAAAACGAATAGCACGTATCATTCTTAAAGGATCGTCAGAAAATGTAATATCAGGGTTTAATGGTGTACGAATTATTTTTTTTTTAATATCTTCTAATCCATTAAATGGATCTAGAATCTGCCCATATGTTTCTTTATTTAAACTTAATGCAAGTGCATTTATGGTAAAGTCTCTTCTGTTCTGATCATCTTCAAGACTACCATCTTCAACAATAGGCTTTCTCGAATTTCTGTTATATGATTCTTTTCGTGCTCCAACAAATTCAATCTCATAATTTTTATACCTTAACATTGCAGTTCCAAAATTCTTAAACACAGAAACTTTTACGTCTTTATCAATTTTGTCTGCCACCATATTTGCCAAATCAATACCGCTGCCAACAACAACTACATCAATATCATTTGATGGTCGTTTCAAAATTATATCGCGCACAAAACCGCCAATAACATAGGCTTGCATGTTTTTAGAAGTAACAATATCTGATATTATTTTAAAAACCGGATGTTTTAAATATTTATTCATGAATAAAAAACTATGACATTTGTTGTAAATAGGTGACAAAATTACAATTTTTAGTATCAATATTAACAATATTAAGAAATTTTATTCATTCATATTTTATTTTTTTAACCCGAAAAATTCATAATTTTTCTACGCTTAAGAATTACCAACAAATTTGGTGTTTTTAAAACCCCAAATTTGGGTACTTCTAATGCGGGGTTTACTTGCGTGAGCTCACCTCCAGCTGGTGGTTCGGTTCCCACTTTGCACCCCACTATCTATCACACATTCATACAATTCGCTTCGTTTTTGTCTGAAATAAAACGGGTTAACTTGAGATCTAAAAAACTCTAATTAGCAAAATTAGTGTGATTATTAATGGCACATTATTTGATATACATTTTTACATATTTATATATTTATATATCTTTGCAAACAATTTTAAAATTCATACAATGGAAAAAGTAATGTTAGAACATTTAACACTAGAAACTTTCAAGCAAAAAGTTTTTAATTTTGAAGAAAACAAAGAATGGAAATTCGAAGGAGACAAACCTTGTTTAATTGATTTTTATGCTGATTGGTGTCAACCATGTAAAATGGTAGCTCCTATTTTAGAACAATTAGCTGATGAATACGAAGGTAAAATCAACATCTACAAAGTAAACACTGAAGAACAACAACAATTAGCCGGTGTATTTGGAGTTCAAAGTATCCCATCATTATTATTTGTGCCAAAAGAAGGACAACCACAAATGGCAATGGGTGCATTACCTAAAGATACTTTTGAAAAAGCAATTGCTGACGTATTAAAAGTAGAAAAATAATTTTCAATTTGAAAAAATAACTAAAAGGCTGTGATATTTTTACCACAGCTTTTTTTTTACAATTAAAGTTTCTTAACTTTGTAACCAATTCACAGTGGGGTGCCTTAATATTTAAGGCTGAGATCACACCCTTTGAACCTGAACGGATAATGCCGGCGTAGGGAAAAGAGTAACAATCACCCATTGCAATATTAAACATTAACTAAAAAATTTAATCATGAAAAGATTATCATTATTTTTAGTATTGCAATTAATCAGTTTTTCGATTTTTTCGCAATCAAACATTTCAGGAACAATTACAAACACCAATGGAGAGCCTTTAATTGGTGCAAATGTTCAATTAACAAACACCTTAAAAGGAACTTTTACCGATTTGACCGGTAAATTCTTTATTAAGAACATAAAAAATGGCAAATATACAATTGTAGTATCCTATATTGGATACGTAAAATCTTCTAAACAAATTACTTTAGAAAAAGATTTGCTTGTTAATTTTAAATTAAAACGCTCGAGCATTATGTCTGATGAAATTATGATTTCGTCAACAAAAGTTGGAGAAAAAACACCTGCCACCTATTCAACATTAAACAAAAAAAGTATTGCAGAAAATAATTTGGGACAAGACATTCCTTATTTGCTAAGCATCAGCCCTTCTGTTGTAACATCTTCTGATGCAGGAGCAGGAATTGGTTACACAAACATAAGAATTCGAGGAACTGATGCAAACAGAATAAATGTTACCATAAACGGCATCCCATATAACGACCCTGAATCTCATGGTGTATTCTGGGTAAATTTACCCGACCTTGCCTCATCAATTAATAATGTACAAATTCAGCGTGGAGTAGGCACATCAACCAATGGTGCCGGTGCTTTTGGTGCAACAATAAATATGCAAACACTAAGTCTTGAGAAAGATGCTTATGCAGAAATAAACAATTCTATTGGTTCATTCCAAACATGGAAAAGCAATGTTAGAGTAGGCTCTGGATTAATTAATGATAAATTTACTTTTGATGCACGACTGTCAAAAATCGAATCGCAAGGATTTATCGATCGCTCTGCTTCTGATTTAAAATCATTTTTCATCTCAGGTGGTTATTATAACGAGCACGATATTGTTAAAATCAACATCTCTTCGGGTAAAGAAATAACCGGACAGGCATGGAATGGAGTACCCAAATGTAAATTAGAAAATGATTCTGTCGGTATGGCACAACTCGTTAATGATGACGGATGGTCTGATGCTGAAAAAAACAATTTGTTTAATTCAGACACACGCACTTTTAACCGCTATTTATACAAAAATCAAACAGATAACTACCAACAAGATCATTATCAATTATTTTACTCGCATGAAATAACTAATTTCCTCAACATTAACACTGCCTTGCATTACACAAAAGGTTATGGCTATTACGAGAGTTATAAATACAATAAAAAATTCAGCAAGTTTGGTCTTGGCAATGCAATAATTAATAACGACACCATTACACGCTCCGACTTTGTTTACCGAAAATTGATGGATAACGATTTTTACGGAATAACTTACTCAATGAATTATAAGCTGAAAAAAATTAATGCCTCAATTGGCGGTGCTTATAATATTTACGAAGGCGACCATTTTGGGAATGTTATCTGGGCACAGAATGCCTTAAATAATTTTGAAAAAGACTACGAATACTACAGAAACAAAGGAACAAAAAAAGACTTTAACATATATACCAAAATGAATTTTCTTATCACCAATAAATTAAACGTTTACGGCGATATTCAATTTCGTAATATTGATTATACTATTGACGGTATTGATGATGATTTTAGAGATGTTAGCCAAAATCATAAATTTAATTTTATTAATCCCAAAGCCGGAATTTATTATACTATTAACGATAAACAAAATACATATTTTTCATTTGGTGTAGCACATCGTGAGCCAAACCGTCATAATTATACAGATGCAGACCCAAGCAAACCAATGCCAACAGATGAAGTACTAAAAGACTATGAATTTGGTTACACTTTTAATACAACAAAAACAGTGTTGAATGTAAATTTATTTTTTATGGATTACAAAAATCAGTTAGTTTTAACAGGTAATATTAATGATGTTGGATCTGCAATTATGGCGAATGTTGACAAAAGTTATCGCACCGGTATTGAATTATCTTCAGGATTAAAATTTACTGATAATCTACAATGGGATTTAAATGCAACTTTTAGTAAAAACAAAATTAAAAATTTCACACAATATGTTGATAATTGGGACACTTGGGGACAAGACGTGTCAAATTTAGGTGAAACAGATCTTGCCTTTTCTCCAAATATTATTGCGAATAGTTTAATAACTTATAGTATTAAAAATTTCTCTGTTAAGTTTATATCTAACTATGTTGGCGAACAATATATTGATAACACATCAAGCAAGGAAAGAAAACTCGATGCATACTTTTTCAATAATATAAAAATTGATTATGGATTTAAAACAAAGCTTATTAAGAATATTAACTTATCGTTAATGGTAAACAATATTTTCGACGAAGAGTATGAAACAAATGCGTGGGTTTATCAATATACTTTTGAAGGAGAGCAAAGAGTTATGGATGGATATTTCCCTCAGGCAGGAATTAATTTTTTGGCAGGTTTAACGCTTAAATTTTAATTAGAAAGAATAGAACGCAGATGACGCAGATTTTGCAGATTGTCGCAGATAAAAATTATAAAAAAACGTGCCCTCTCGCATTTGCAATCCAAAAGTACTAATATACAGCTTGTTAGTTAAGGTTTACAAATCTAGAACAGTAAGTTACAAAATAGAAACCCACAAAAATTTTAAAATTTTTGTGGGTTTCTATTAATATATGTTTTTAAAAATAAACATCCCAATAACAACGAATGTAATTTATTATTAAGTTTGCAATAAACTTTAAAAAATCAAATAAGTTATGTTTACATTTATAATTTCAATTTTAGCTTTAATCTTAGGCTACTTTATTTACGGTAAATTTATTGAAAAATTCTTTGGTGCTGACGACAAGATAGAAACTCCTGCCGTTCGTATTGCCGATGGCGTTGATTATATACCAATGCCGGTCTGGAAAATGTACATGATAGAATTTCTAAACATTGCAGGACTGGGTCCAATATTTGGAGCAATTCTCGGTGCAATGTACGGTCCTGTTTCTTATATCTGGATTGTGTTAGGTTGCATATTTATGGGTTCTGTTCACGATTATTTTTCCGGCATGTTATCTGTAAGACACAATGGTGCAAGCATTTCAGAAGTTGTTGGGAAATACCTAGGCACAGGATTTCAAAATTTCTTAAGAATATTCTCAATATTATTATTAATATTTGTCGGTGTTGCCTTTGTTACAGGACCTGCGGGTTTGTTGGAAAGTTTAACAGGCGCCAATAAAGCTATTTGGCTTTATATTATTTTTGGATATTACATTATTGCAACCTTATTACCAATTAACAAAATTATTGGTAAAATTTACCCAATTTTTGGAGTAGCTTTGCTTGTTATGGCTGTCAGCATTGCCGGAGCAATGATCTTTAAAGGAGCATCAGGCACATTAAATTTACACGAATTATCGTTTAGCGATTTTAAAAATTTTCATTCTAATCCTTCTCAAAACATATTATTTCCAATGATGTTTATTGTTATTTCATGTGGTGCAATTTCAGGTTTTCACTCAACGCAAGCACCATTAATGGCACGATGCATGAAAAAAGAAAGCTATGGCAGAAAAGTTTTTTACGGTGCTATGATTTCTGAAGGTATTGTAGCACTTATTTGGGCAACAGCTGCCATTAATTTTTTTCATGGTACAGAGGGCTTAAATGCTACAGCTGCTATAAGCGGACACGATCCTGCTTGGATAGTTAACGAAATTTGCAATAGCTGGCTTGGAAGAATGGGTGCAATATTTGCAATTATTGGTGTTGTTGCATGTCCAATAACTACAGGCGACACTGCTTTTAGAAGTGCAAGACTTACA
>QMPG01000051.1 GCA_003648455.1 Bacteroidota bacterium | reverse complement strand
TCGTGGCATACAAAAAAAACTTGCAGATTTAAGAAATTAATCAAATTTTTTAAATATCTGATATTTGGGATAAATTGTAACTGTTCACTCCGTTTGCGAGCCCACTTTGACAATTCCATAGTATATCCCTAAGGGGGCAGATATAATATAATTTTATTTATTTTCATAATAATTTTAACTTCAAAAATTCATTAATCGGATATATCCAGACATTATTTTTATATGGATAAGCCATTTTTACCGGAGCTATAATAAATGCCATGTCTGTCTTTAAATCATCAAGTGCATTCCAAAATCCTTTTGAAACAGTGGGACTAGTCGATGTTTTAAACTCTATTGCTATTTTTTTATTTGCTCTAATAAGAACCAAATCTATTTCGTTACCGTTTGACGTTCTGTAATAGAATGGTTCCCAATTTTTAAATGTATTTATAATATTTTCTATACATAAAATCTCCCATGAACTACCATACACAGGGTGTGTAAATAACTCGTTAAAGTCATTAATATTTAACAATGTATTTAAAATTCCCGTATCTCTTATATATATTTTGGGGCTTTTGATAAGTCTTTTTTTTATGTTAAAGTGATATGGCTGCAATATTCTCAACATATATGTATTTGAAAGTATATCAATATATTTTCTGATGGTGGTATCGCTATATCCCAAAGAATTAGACAATTGAGAATAATTAAGAATTTGTCCGTTTAAATGTGCAATCATTTTCCAAAGCCTGTGTAGTGTTTCGGGCGGAATATTAAAACCGAAATTTTGTAAATCTCTTTCAAGAAAAGTTAAAATAAAATTTTGTCTCCAGTCATTACTCAATTCATTATCTGTTGATAAAAGACTTAAAGGGAACCCACCTTTTAGCCAGTAATTCTCTAATTTTTCTTTTTCGGATATTTCTTGAAGCAGAAATGGCGATAATTCAAAATAAGCAATTCTACCTGCCAGACTTTCTGACGATTGTCTTAACAAATTTGGTGAAGCTGAACCGGTAACTAAAAATTTAATGTTATAATCATCATCATCAATTATGCTTCTAATAACAGGGAATAAATCGGGGACTAATTGAATTTCATCAAGACAAATTAATTTATTATTATTTATCATAAAAAAGTGCTCTGCTTCATTTAACATATTTCTATCTGAAGGTTTTTCTAAATCAAGATAAAAGGCAGATTTGTAATTTTTTAATAAATGCTTAACAAATGTTGTTTTCCCGGTTTGCCTTGCACCCAAAATTGCTGTTGCCGGAGTTAAACTCAGACTTTTTTTAATTTTTGCACTTATTTGTCTTTTTAAATACATTTTTTATTAGAGTTTTTACAAATATATGCATTAAGCATGTAATTTCAAAGTTAAAGTTTGATTTTACATAGTTGTTGTTTTTATTCTACATTTGATGTATGGATTAATGTGTCCGGTATAAAAACTAAAAAAACAGCTTCTATAGTCAGGGCTTGAATTTCTAACAGACGGAATATCAACATTTAAACATTGTTGGGATTTGTAAAAATATTCAAACCCTGACTTTTTAAACTGAACTCATTAATTGAAAAGTATCCACATAGAAAAATAAAAACAAAGTTTAATGACCTTAGTTTTTTATAAAACTCAATATATAATATTTAGACGCTGTCAGGAGCTTCGCACTCTGACAGGTCTCACTACTTAGTTAACAGCAAGCTCAATTTTCTTCATTATTTCTGTAGCTTTACCTTGCAAAAAAATGTCGGTTATTGAGTTGGTGTAATTTGATGGTTGAGTATTTATTTCAATAATTTTTGCTCCATTTTGTTTAGCTGTATGTGGAATTATTGAAGCAGGCATTATTTCACCTGTGGTACCTATAACAAGAAAAACTTCTGCATTTTGAGCTTCGTTTTGTGACATTGTATTTGCATACTCGGGTATTTGCTCGCCAAAAAATACAAAATCGGGTTTTAGAACTCCCCCACAATCGCTGCATTTTGGTGGCAAATTATCTAAGTTAATTTCTTTTACATCAAAAATCTTATTGCATTTTGTGCAGATTAATTTTTGTGAATTGCCATGAAATTCATAAATCGTTTTACTACCTGCTTCTTGATGAAGATTGTCAATATTTTGAGTTATAACACTTTTAAGAAGTCCATTATTTTCTAAATTAGCTAAGCTGTAATGTGCTGCATTTGGTTTTGCTTGTCCGAAAAAATCGTAAAAAATTTCTTTAATTTTAATCCAAGATTCTTTGGGGTGAGAGTGAAAATAATCAATATCTAAAACAATAGGGTCGTATTTACTCCATAAACCATTTTCACCTCTAAAAGGAGGAATACCACTTTCTACAGAAACACCTGCACCGGTAAAAGCTGTTGTGTGTTTTGAATTTTGAATTAATTGAGCAGCAAGTTTAATTTTATCATCCATGACATCTTAGTTGGAAGTTCGTAGAGTTGAACGTTTGTAAGGTTTTACATATTATCAATAATTCTTTAATATTTTTCTAAACCTGCTAGCACCTTTTTATCGAAAAGAGTAGGATAGTCATCTTCAAAAGTTTCCATTATTGAAGAAAAAAGAGATTCTCTAATTAATTTAGATCTATTTTTTACTTTATATTTTTCGCAGTATTGGTTAAGAACAGCAATTTCTTTATCGTTTAATAAAACAGATTTTTTATGCTTGCGTATTAATTTTGTTGCTTTATAATTCATAAAATAAAAATAATAAATTTTTCAAAAATAAGATTAAAGTTTTATATTTCGTAAAAATAATATAAATAGAAATTAACAATTTAAACAATTTATTAACAAATGGTAAATCCCGTAAAAAAAGTAGCTGCAATTCATGATTTGTCAGGAGTTGGAAGAGCTTCCTTAACAGTTGTTATACCAATATTGTCTACCATGGGTATTCAAGTTTGCCCTTTGCCAACAGCGGTTTTATCGACACATAGCAAATTTTCTGATTATCATTTTGTTGATTTAACAGAACATATGCAGCCAATTATTAATCATTGGCAAAATCTTGAGTTGAAATTTGATGCTATATACAGCGGTTTTTTAGGTTCAGATAAGCAAATTGATATTGTAAAAAATTTTATTGATAATTTCAGACAAGACAATCAGTTAGTTGTAGTTGACCCTGTCTTGGGCGATAATGGTTCATTATATGGTCCATTTAACAACTACATGATTGAAAAAATGAGGGAATTAATAAAAAAAGCAGTTATTATTACTCCAAATTTAACCGAAGCAGCTTTTTTATTAGACAAACCATTTTCGTTTGAAATATCACAAGATGAAATAAAAACGTGGGTAAAAAAATTAGCCGATATGGGACCTGAAATTGTTATAATAACAAGTGCTCCTGAAAAATTAAGCCACAAACAAACATCTGTTATTGCATATAATAAAAAAGATGATCGGTTATGGAAAGTTACATGTGATTATTTGCCTGCCAGTTATCCCGGCACAGGAGATGCTTTTGCGAGTGTTATTGTTGGTTCTCTTTTGCAAGGCGACAGTTTACCCATAGCTTTAGACAGAGCCGTTCAATTTATTTCTATGGGTGTTAGAGCAACCTTTGGTTATAACTATAATACAAATTATGGAATATTGTTAGAAAAGGTCTTGCCTAACTTGCAATCACCTGTTCAAATAAGCAGTTACGAATTATTAGACTAAGAAATATGTATGAGATAGAATTAGTAGCAAGCGATTTAGACGGAACATTATTGAACATGGATAAGACTGTTAGTGCTGATGATTTTTCAACACTTAACTCACTGGGAGACAAAAACATATATCGTGTAATTGCTACAGGCAGAACATTATTTTCATTAAAAGAAGTTATTACCAAAGATTTTCCTATTGATTATATAATTTTTTCATCTGGAGCAGGCATAATAAATTGGAAAACAAAAGAATTGATTTACTCCAAAACATTGAAAAAGAAACATGTTCTTTCGGTTTGCGATGTATTTTTTGAGAACAATGTTGATTTTACTATTCATAAAAAAATACCTAAAAATCATCGATTTGTTTTTAATAAAACCGGTAAACGGAATAATGATTTTGACAATTATTGCAATTTTTATAAAGAATTTTCAGAGCCTTTAAATAAAAGAAGATTGAATTTTGGTCAATCGACACAGTTGTTGGCAATTTTCCCAAATAATATTGACATTTTCAACAAAGTAAAAGAGCAATTATCAGATGTAAAAGTAATTCGTGCCACGTCTCCTGTTGACGAAGATTCTATATGGATGGAAATTTTCCCTGAAAATGTTTCAAAAGGTAATGCCCTTCTTTGGTTATGCAAAAAATTAGGTGTTGATATTGAAAAGACAATTGGAATAGGTAATGATTATAATGATGAAGATTTTTTGAATTTAACAAAATACAGTTTTGCTGTTGAGAATGCTCCTGAAGAAATAAAACAAAAATTTTCTTTAACAGACAGTAATCAAAATAGTGGGTTTACAAAGGCTATTGAGAGAATATTGAATTCATCATTATAAAAATTCCTAAATAAAATTAAGTTTTTAATTTCTTTTTTTTGGCAGCAGGGAAAAGAATATTATTTAATATTAATCTATATCCGGGAGAATTTGGATGAAGATCCAAATCTGTTGGAGGGTCTCCAACAAAATGTTGATAATCTTCAGGATCGTGACCTCCAAAAAAGCTCCATGTGCCTTTCAAAAATTCACCATGAATGTAACGGGCTTCATTAGCCACTTTGTTTTCACCCATAATTAGCACATTTGACTTTATTAAATTTTTATTATATGCGGTTGTTTGCCCCATAAAGCCTTTAATAATATTTGTGTGATTTTGGCAAAGCATAGTTGGAACAGGGTCCCACTTTGCAGAAAAATCAAATAAAGTAAAATAATCGTTGTTCTTATTTACCTTACGTGTTGTTGTAACATCAATATCAGAAAATTCGTACTCATAAGGGTTTCTAACAAGAGTAAAATCTTTAAAAGCAAAAGTCTTGTTAAAATCGAGTTTCTGTTGCATATCTGGGTCACTCGGGTCGCCATCAAACATTGATTCGCAAATATCAACATTTTCGGAAGCAAGGGCAATGTCGTACGTGTCTGTAGCCGAACACATTGAAAAGAGAAAGCCTCCGGTTGCAACAAAACTTTTAATAGTCTTGGCAACAGCTAATTTAAGCTGGGAAACTTTTTTAAATCCTAATTTGTTAGCCATATGCTCAGCGTTTTGAACTTGTTTTTTATACCACGACATGTTATGATATGCACCATAAAATTTCCCATACTGTCCCGTAAAATCTTCGTGATGCAAGTGAAGCCAGTCATAATTTTTTAAATCTCCACTCAGTACTTCTTCATCATAAATAATATCGTAAGGAATTTCGGCATAAGTTAAAACAAGTGTAACAGCATCGTCCCACGGCAACTTATCTTTAGGGGAATAAACAGCTACTTTTGGAGCTTTATTCAATTTAACTGCATCCATATTAATCTCAGGTTGCGCAATTTCATTTAAAATTTTTGCTGACTGTACATCAGCAATAATCTCATAACTAACATTACGAATAACACACTCTGTTTCAATTTCTTTAACAAAATTGCACATAAAACTTCCACCACGGTAATTTAACAACCATTTTACTTCTACATTTCTTTGCAATACCCAATATGCAATTCCATAAGCCTTTAAATGATTTTTTTGAGTATCATCCATGGGGATTAATAAAAAAGCAGATAATGTTGTTTTACTAAACAATAAAGAAGTTAAAATCAATATTATAATAAATTTTCTTCTCATTAAAAAAGGGTAATTTTAAAATTCAGTATTTGCCTCTAAATCATTATTGTCGTCAAGAAAGTCGTCATTAATTTTTGAGCTGAATGTCATATTATTAGAATCATTTGGGAATGAATCCATAAAATCACCTTCAAGGTCAGAGAATTTAGCCAATTCCCCCTGAAACTTCAATCTTACATCGCCAACAGCTCCATTACGATGCTTTGCAATAATTATTTCTGCAACACCAATTAAAGAATTTCCATCTTTATCTTCGGTTAAACCATATCTTTCGGGACGGTGGATAAAAAGAACCATATCGGCATCTTGCTCAATAGCTCCCGATTCACGCAAGTCGGATAGCTGTGGTCGCTTATCGCCCGAGCGCATTTCAACAGAACGGTTTAGCTGCGATAGTGCTATTATTGGAATATCTAACTCTTTGGCTATAGCTTTTAGCGAACGAGAAATAGTACTAACTTCTTGCTCACGACTGTTTTTAGAATCTCCTCCAAGTGTCATCAATTGCAAATAATCAATTACAATTAATTTTACATCATGTTGAATTTTTAGACGTCGTGCTTTTGCTCTAAATTCGAATAATGAAAGTGCAGGAGTATCATCAATAAAAAGGGGTGCGTCAACTAAATTCTTAATTTTATAGTCGAGTTGTTCCCATTCAAAATCGGCTAATCGTCCATTTTTTATCTTATCAGAAGCTAATTCTGTTTCACTAACAATTAATCTGTTTACAAGTTCGAGAGAAGACATCTCAAGAGAAAAAAATGCAATTGGTTGATTGTGTGTAACAGCAATATTTCTGGCCATAGTTAAGGCGAAAGCTGTTTTACCCATTGATGGTCGCGCTGCAACAATAACTAAATTTGAATTTTGCCAACCAGATGTAATTCTATCAATATTTGTAAAACCCGAAGGGACACCAACCAATCCATCTTCACGTTTTGATGCTTCTTCAATTTTTTTTATTGCTTGTTGAATAACAACATTTATTTTTGCTGTTTCTCTTTTAATGTTACCCTCAGCAACTTTAAACAATTCACTTTCAGAAAAATCTAACAAATCGACAACATCAGTAGCTTCATCAAAAGCTCTTTTTTGTATTTCTGATGAAATTCTAATTAATTCACGTTGAATAAATTTCTGGGCAACTATTCGTGCGTGATACTCAATGTGAGCAGCCGATGCCACACGATTTGTTAATTGTGTTATATAAAAAGGTCCTCCTATTTCATCTAACTCACTTTTATTTCTAAGTTCTTCGGTTACTGTTAAAATATCAATTGCTTTATCGTTAGTCGATAAATCTAAAATTGCCTGATAAATTTTATTATGTGCATCCCTATAAAAACTATTAGGTTTTAAAATATCGATAACAGATAAAATTGCATCTTTTTCGAGCATAAGTGCTCCAAGAATTGCCTGTTCAATATCTACTGCTTGTGGCGGTAGTTTTCCTAATTCCTCATTAATAGAACTTTTGGTTGATAAATTTACACTTTTTGTTGCCATAAAATATTTTTATTCATTTTCGGAAAAACTTTCAAAGTTAAGAAAACTATTTTATTTTTTTGATAAAAAAGGTTTTGTTTATCAACATTTTTTTATTTAAATTAATTATAAATTTTCTTTTTGTTTTCATTCAAAAAGGTGCATTTTTTTTATATTGTTTAACACTATTGTTCGAGATAATACTATATCGTCCCTAACGGGACTTATGTTTGAATTGCAACTTGTTTTCTACCAACATATTGGTCCATTCGGGACTGTCCCGTCAGGGGGTTAATATTGGGAGAACTGAAAGTAACCCCCATTTATTTTAAGTCCCATCGGGACGTAATAATAGCAGAGGGTTCAACAGATTCAACATTTTTTAGTCGGACAGTAGTGATTGTTTAATTAAAATATTACTTTTAACTGTAAAAAAAACAGCAATATGCTTTGTTTCCCAAATGCTAAAATAAATATTGGCTTAAATATTATTGAAAAAAGAACGGATGGTTTTCATAATCTCGAAACCTTGTTTTATCCTATAGGTTTAAGTGATATTTTAGAGTTTACGATTAATGACAATCAAGCAAAAAATATTAATTTTTCGAATACTGGAATTAATATTGAAGGTGATTATAACAGCAATTTAATTATGAAAGCCTGTAAATTAATGATTAATAAAAAGAGTTATGACAAATTAAACATTCATTTGCACAAAATTATTCCTATTGGAGCCGGCTTGGGCGGAGGCTCATCAGATGCTACATTTATGGTAAAAGCTTTGAATGAAGAGCTAAATTTAGGTTTAACAAAAAATGAATTACAAAATTACTCACAACAATTGGGAAGTGATTGTGCTTTTTTTATCGACAATATACCATCGTTGGCATATGAAAAAGGAAATAAAATTAAACGTGTAAATTTTAGTTTAAAAGGTTATTATCTAGTGTTAATTGTTCCTCCAATTCATATAAGCACTAAAGAAGCATATGCAAATATTACACCTTCGAAACCTAAAATTTCTTTATCCGATTTAATTAAAAAGCCGGTTATTGAGTGGCGAAATAATATTAAGAATGATTTTGAAGACAGTATTTTCCCAAACTATACAGAGATAAAAAACATAAAGAATAAGCTTTATGAGCTTGGTGCTGTTTATGCTTCAATGTCGGGAAGCGGTTCGTCTGTTTACGGTTTATTTGAAAATTTTATTGATGCAAAAAAATATTTTGATTCTTCATATTTCATTTGGCAGGAAATTTTATAAATAAATAAAAAAGAGTTGAGCAAAGCCCAACTCTTTTTAAATAGTCAAAAAAAATCATTATTCAAATTCAAGAAGTACTTCACCTTTTTTAAAAACTTGACCTTCTTTTACATTAATTTTTTTAATCACACCACTAATTGGAGCTATATAATGATTTCTCATTTTCATTGCTTCGTATACAAATAATGTATTTCCTTTCTTTATTTTTTGTCCTTCTTTAACTGAAAGTTTGTATATAGATCCGGGAAGAACAGCTTTTATTATTCTTTCATCAGGATTAACCCATTGATTTCTATTTTTAAATTTTTTTGTGTAATGAGTTAAATACTTTGAACCTTCAATTGTTAAGGATTTATTCTTTTTTTCAGTTTCCATAATGTTACAGATAAAAGTTTATTAAAATGGAGGAATTCCATGTTTTTTTGCCGGTCTGTTATCAATCTTATTAGCAGATACTTTTATAGCATGAACAAGCATATTTCTAGTTTCTTCCGGGTCAATAACAGAATCGATATAACCTTTAGCAGCAGCAACATAAGGATTCGCAAACTTTTCTTTATATTCTTTTACTTTCAGTTTACGCATCTCCTCAGGATCTTCAGCTCCTGAAATTTCTTTTCTAAAAATAATATTTGCGGCACCTTCTGGTCCCATAACAGCAATTTCTGCACTAGGCCATGCAAAAACAAAATCAGCACGTAAATGACGAGAATTCATTGCAATATAACCACCACCGTATGCTTTACGAAGAATAACTGTAATTTTTGGCACATTAGCTTCGCTAAAAGCATATAATACTTTAGCACCGTGACGAATTACACCTGCATGTTCTTGGTCAACACCCGGTAGATAACCCGGCATATCTTCAAAAACAACAATAGGAATGTTAAATGCATCGCAATAGCGAACAAAACGAGCAGCTTTATCTGAGCTGTCGCAATCTAACACACCTGCCAACACTTTTGGTTGATTAGCGACAAAACCAACAGTATCGCCATCTAATCGACCAAAACCAATTACAATATTGGCTGCGAAAAGCTCTTGAATTTCGAAAAAGTCTGAATCGTCAACAATCGCTCTAATAACATCACGAACATCGTAAGGTTGTTTTGGGTCACTTGGGACAATATCATCAATTTTAAATTCTGATTTTGGTTTTTTGGGAGGAAATGCTTTAGCTTTTTGAGTATTATTCCAAGGAATAAATGTGATTAATTTTTTTATTTGCTCAAAACATTCATGTTCAGTTAATGAATAAAAATGTGCATTACCAGTAATTTCACTGTGAACTCTGGCTCCGCCCAAATCTTCCATTGATATTTCTTCACCAAGAACTGTTTTTATTACACTTGGACCTGTGATAAACATTTTAGATATATTCTCAACAACAAAAACAAAATCAGTTAATGCAGGAGAATAAACAGCACCACCGGCACAAGGTCCTAAAATAACAGATAATTGTGGAATAACTCCTGAAGATAAAGTGTTTCGAAAAAATATCTCACCATAACCGGCAAGCGAATTAACGCCTTCTTGAATTCGAGCACCACCGGAATCGTTTATACCAATTAAAGGAACTCTCATCTTAAGAGCATGGTCCATAATTTTAGTAATTTTACGCGCATGCATAAGTCCTAAAGAACCTCCGGCAACTGTAAAATCTTGTGCATATATACATACAGGAGCTCCATAAATAGTACCTGTACCAATAATCACACCGTCACCATGAAGCACTTTTTTTTCCATATCAAAATCGCGAGCTTCATGCTCAACAAATAAATCGTACTCATGGAATGAATCTTTATCAAGAAGAGACCGGATTCTATCGCGGGCAGTTAATTTACCCATAGCAACCTGTTTTTTGATTGCTTTTTCGCCTCCACCAGAAATAACTTTTTCTCTTCTTTTAATTAATTCTCGTGTTTTTCGTTTTAACGACATATTAATAAATTTTAGTTAATAAAATTATTCTGAAAATTCAGAATTTTACTCGTTATGTTAATACAAATTTAAAGATATGATAGCAATAAAAAAATATAATCGGCAAAAAAAGTATTAACTTACAAGCTTAATCAACTTGTTTGATGTCATAATTATTTGTGTATTTTGACTTTGTATTGATTATATAATTTTGAAATTGAAGTCTTATTTTGCTGCTCTTTTGTAAAAGAAAAGTGCAATTACTGCATATATCAAATTTGGTATCCAAACAGAAATTAACGGATTCATACTACTATTGGTAGAAAAAACGGTAAATATTTGCATAAAAAGTATGTAAGAAAAAGCTATTAGCAAGCCCAAACCAATATTAATACCAACTCCTCCTCTAGTCTTACGCGACGATAATGATACTCCTATTAATGTGAGAATAAATGTTGAAAAAGGGAAAGCAATACGCCTGTATTTTTCAATTAAAAAAGTAGTTATATTTTCAGAGCCAATCATTTTTTGCTCATCGATAAATTTATTTAATTCTTGCATATTCATTGTCTCAACAACATTTAACCTTTGAGTAAAATCTTCGGGTAACATGTTGATTGTTGAATCTATAGATCTTCCGCTAGTAATTTTCTCATTCATCCCATCAAGATCACGAATAAAATAATTGTGTATTTTCCATTTATTCTTTACAGTATCCCATTGCACGTAGTCTGCAATTAATTTTGATTTTAACTGCTTATTTTCAAATTTTTCTATTGAGAATTTATACCCTATATCATAAAAGTTATTATAACTTTCCATATAGACAAAAACATTCTTTTCTACTTGGCGATGAATATTTTTATCCCTATTTCTATAAGCATTTTTTATATATTTTTCTTCAAAATCAAGCCTGACTTTGTTTGCAGGTGGAATAACCCATTCAATTAAAATAAAAGAGACTAAAGCAATAACAAAAGATGAAATAAAATACGGGAACAGAAATCTTTTAAAGCTGACACCACTACTCAATATTGCAATTATCTCAGTATCTTCAGCCATTTTTGATGTAAAAAATATTACTGCAATGAATATAAATAAAGAACCGAATAGATTAATAAAATAAGGAATAAAATTAAGGTAGTAATCAAAAATAATTGCTGTTAATGGAGCTTCTTTATCAATAAAATCATCCATTTTTTCGGATATATCGAAAACTATAACAATAACAATTATCAGAGCTATTGAATAAACAAAAGTTCCTAAAAATTTTTTTATGATATATAAATCTAATTTTTTCAAATTACTAATTTAAGTATGAAAAGCCGTAATATTTTTCCCCAAATATATAAAATTTATTTTTATAACCTTACAGCTAACTGTTTAACCATGGTGTCTTTCCATTGAGAAAAAGTACCATCTGCAATCTTATTACGAGCTTCGGTAACTAACCACAAGTAAAATCTCAAATTATGAATGCTAGCAATTTGTCCTGCAAGAAATTCTCTGGCTACAAATAAATGTCTCAAATAAGCCTTTGTATAATAAGAATCGACAAAAGATGTCCCGTCTGGATCGAGTGGAGAGAAATCTGTAGCCCACTTTTTATTTTTAATGTTAATTATTCCATTTTTTGTAAACAACATTCCGTTTCTTCCGTTACGAGTAGGCATAACACAGTCGAACATATCAACACCCAGAGCAATACCTTCAAGAATATTTACAGGTGTACCAACTCCCATAAGATATCTTGGTTTATCCTGAGGCAGAATCTCATTTACAACTTGAATCATTTCATACATCTTATCAATTGGCTCGCCAACCGACAAACCACCAATTGCATTACCTTCTCTATTAAGATTGGCAATAAATTCTGCTGCTTTACGGCGTAAATCAGGATAAATACCTCCTTGCACAATTGGAAAAAATGTTTGACTGTGAGCATACTTCGGGCTTGTTTCGTCGAAACGTTTAATTCCTCTCTTAAGCCACGACAATGTTAAATCTAATGATTTATCGGCATATTTATATTCACTATCACCCGGAGGGCATTCATCGAATGCCATAATAATATCTGCACCAATAGTACGCTGAATATCAACAACTCCTTCGGGAGTAAAAAAATGTTTTGAGCCATCGAGGTGAGAACGAAAGGCTGCCCCTTCTTCTGACAATTTACGATTATCTGATAATGAAAAAACTTGATAACCTCCACTGTCGGTCAAAATTGGCTTATCCCAATTAATAAATTTATGTAAACCACCTGCTTGTTCTAATATTTCTAATCCCGGACGGAGATAGAGATGATAAGTGTTACCTAAAATTATTTGAGCTTTTATATCATTAACCAAATCGCGTTGATGGACTGCTTTTACAGAACCTACAGTACCAACAGGCATAAATATTGGTGTTAATATTTCACCGTGGTCGGTTGTGATTTTACCAATTCGCGCTTTAGTTTGTGTGTCGGTTTTTATTAAATCGAAATTCATTAATAATTTATTTTTATGAGCGCAAAGATAAGTATTATTAAAAAGTTTACATCAAAATGACAAAAAAAATCATTAAAGACTTATATACAATCATTTAAGAAACAAATCTATTTTCTACATTCAAATTTGTACAATTTAATAACCTGAGTTCGATATAAAATATAAAACACAGAAATTCAGAAATGAATAAGATTTGTGAATAAAATTATGAATTAATAACGGGTTATTTAGAAGAATTTTAGGTGCAAAGATTGTTTATTTC
>QMPG01000050.1 GCA_003648455.1 Bacteroidota bacterium | reverse complement strand
CTCACCGAAGGTAAATAAGTTGCCACTTCGTGGCGTAATACATTTCTCAATTGCTTTAAAAGAATCAAGATAACTTCTACATAAAATATTCAAAACACAGCAAATATAAAATTTTAATAAGTTTATTTCCACAACTTTTTAAATTGATCCCTAATGAGGGGTTTACTTGCGTGAGCTCACCGCCAGCTGGCGGTTCGGTTCCCGCTTTACTTCCCACTATCCATCGCTAATTCATGCAATTCACTTCGTCTTTGCATGATAAAGCGAGTTAATTTATTTAATAAAAATATTTATTTAAATTCATTTATATAATTTTTTCTGTATATTCATACTTTAATTTTCTTACTAAAAAAATATACAAATGAGTATTTTTAGAGTTGAAGGCGGTCATAAGCTAAAAGGAGAAATCACACCACAAGGGGCTAAAAATGAAGCTCTTCAGGTTATTTGTGCTACATTATTATCTCCTGAAAAAATTACAATAAAAAACATTCCGGATATTAGAGATGTGAATCGATTAATTGAATTGTTAATTGGTTTAGGAGTTTCTGTTTCAAAACTAAACAAAACAGATTATGTTTTTCAAGCAAAAAATATTAACCTCAATTATCTGCACTCAAGTGAATATATAAAAAAAAGTTCTTCGCTACGAGGCTCAGTAATGACTATAGGTCCATTAATTTCACGCTTTGGCAAAGCTTATATTCCAAAACCGGGAGGCGATAAAATTGGCAGACGACGTTTAGATACTCACTTTTTAGGCTTTCAAAAACTTGGAGCTAAATTTGAATACGATTCTAATAATAAATTTTATAAAATAAATGCCGATAAATTAAAAGGAACATATATGCTTCTTGAAGAAGCATCAGTTACCGGAACTGCAAATATTATTATGGCTGCTGTTCTTGCCAAAGGAACAACCCGAATATATAATGCTGCATGTGAACCTTATGTACAACAATTATGTAAAATGCTAAACAGCATGGGTGCCAGAATTTCAGGCATCTCATCAAACCTGCTAACCATTGAGGGTGTCGATTCTCTTTCAGGATGCGAACATTCCGTATTACCCGACATGATTGAAATTGGTAGTTTTATTGGTTTAGCTGCAATGACTTCTTCAGAAATTACAATAAAAAATGTTTCTTACAAAAATCTTGGAATTATACCTCAGGCTTTTAAACGCCTCGGCATAAAATTCGAAAAAATTAATGACGATATATATATTCCTGCACAAGATAGCTACGAAATTGAAACATTTATCGACGGCTCAATAATGACTATTGACGATGCTCCATGGCCAGGATTAACTCCCGACCTTTTAAGTGTACTACTGGTTGTTGCTACTCAAGCAAAAGGCAGTGTTTTAATTCATCAAAAAATGTTTGAAAGTCGCCTTTTCTTTGTCGATAAACTTATTGATATGGGTGCTCAAATAATTTTATGCGACCCGCACAGAGCTACCGTTATTGGTTTAAACAAACAACACTATTTAAAAGGTGCAACTTTAATTTCTCCTGATATTCGAGCTGGTGTTGCTCTTCTAATTGCAGCCATGTCGGCTAAAGGAGTTAGCACAATTCACAATATTGAACAAATTGATCGTGGATATCAGTTTATTGACAAACGGTTGAGAAATATTGGCGCCAAAATTGAACGAATTGATGATTAATATTAGTTATTATAATCTGAAAAATGTTGAATTATTTTATTATTAACTTGTATTTTATTTCTAAAACATATTTATTTGTATCTAAATATGTAAAAATATAGATATGAAAAAAATTAAAACAATTCTAATAATCGCTTTGTTGTTCGCAAGCGTTTTTGGGTACTCTAATTTAAAAAGCATTCCAAAAAGTACTGAAAAAACCACATTTACTCATAGCAACCAAAAAGTTGTTGTTGGACTGAATATTGGGAATAAAGCACCCGAATTAATTTATCAATCACCAGATGGGAAACCTATTGCTTTATCATCATTAAAAGGGAAATTAGTTCTTATTGATTTTTGGGCATCTTGGTGCCGACCATGTAGAATGGAAAACCCAAATGTTGTTAATGCTTATGTTAAATTTAAGGATAAGAAATTTAACCAAGGTAAAGGATTTACTGTTTATAGCGTATCACTTGATAAAAATAAAACATCCTGGCTTAGTGCAATAAAAACAGATAATCTTCTTTGGAAAAACCATGTTAGCGATTTGGGAGGATGGTACTCAAAACCTGCTCAAATATATGGTATAAGGTCAATTCCTTCGAACCTTCTTATTAATGGAAACGGTATTATAATTGCTAAAAATCTTAGAGGGCAACGTCTTCATGATGTTTTAAATTACTTAGTTCAAAATTAAGCTCTCTTATACAACTATTTATTAACCAAAAAAGGCAGGATTTGTTCCTGTCTTTTGTCATTTTATCAAAATTACAGAAAAAGATGTCAATTTGTCGGGAAATTATATGTTGGCAAACAATTTGAAATGTGATTTTGTACAATTTATAATTGCATATTCATAAAAAATCTGAACAAAATAATTTATTACTAAATAAAATGGCAAAACAAGAAACAAATAAGCAAGAATCTGAAGTTAAGGGAGCTGCAAAAAAAGCAACTAAAACATCATCAAAAACAGAATCTAAAAAAACCACTCACAAAAAATCTGTTAAAAAAGAAAAAAAAGCTAAAGTTGAAAAAAAAGATGAAAAGCAAGAATTATTAGAAAAATATGAAATTGCCAATGACAAATATATGAGGCTTGCAGCAGAATTTGACAACTACAGAAAAAGAACTCTGAAAGAAAGAATGGATATTATTAAATCGGCAGGCGAAGATATAATTATAAACATATTGCCTGTAGTTGACGATTTTGAAAGAGCTCTCGATTCAATGGAAAATGCAGAAGATATAGTAGCTGTAAAAGAAGGAATAAATATTATTTATAACAAGCTTATAGATTACCTTAAATCTCGCGGAGTAAAAGAAGTTGATGCAATGAATAAAGAATTTGACACTGATATTCACGAAGCTGTAACAAAGATACCTGCACCTGACAAAAAATTAAAAGGTAAGGTTGTCGACGTTGTTAGCAAAGGTTATTACTTAAACGACAAAATTATTCGTTTCCCAAAAGTTGTTATTGGTGAATAATCACAAGCTTATCAAATGAATAATTTGTTATTTTTTCTTAACATTGCAAATTATAAAACATTTGGCAATTTTATCTTTAATAAATAAAAAAAGAATGCCCAAAATTTGACAATGGTCAATAAACAATAATAAATTAGCGGCTAAATAATAAAACCATGGCGAAAAGAGATTACTACGAAGTGTTGGGAGTGTCAAAAGATGCATCGCAAGCAGAAATAAAAAAAGCATATAGACAAAAAGCTATTAAATACCACCCAGACAAAAATCCGGGAGACAAAGAAGCTGAAGAAAAATTTAAAGAAGCAGCTGAGGCATATGAAGTGCTAAGCAACGAAGACAAAAAAAGGAAATATGATCAATATGGTCATGCGGGTCTTGGCGGAGCAAACGGATTTAGTGGTAGCGGAATGAGTATGGATGACATCTTCTCTCATTTTGGTGATATTTTTGGCGGTTTTGGTGGCGGTTTTGGAAATTTTGGTGGATTTGGTGGAAGTGGAAGATCTTCTCGCAGAGTTAACCGAGGTTCTAACTTAAGAGTAAAAGTTAAGCTTAGTTTAGAAGAAATTGCTAATGGAGTTGAGAAAAAAATTAAAGTCAGAAAATATGTAAAATGTTCTGATTGTAACGGTACAGGAGCTGCAAAAGGTTCATCATTCTCAACATGTAGCACATGTCACGGAACCGGACAAATAACCCGTATTGCAAACACATTTTTAGGTCAGATGCAAACATCTTCAACCTGCCCTACTTGTGGTGGAGAAGGTAAAATTATTACTAATAAATGTCCAAAATGTGCAGGCGAAGGTATTGTTAAAGACGAAGAAATAATTTCTATAAATATCCCTGCAGGTGTAGCCGAAGGAATGCAATTATCGGTAAGCGGAAAAGGAAATGCTGCCCGCAGAGGTGGTGTTAACGGCGACTTGATTGTTGTAATTAAAGAAGAGCAACATCCTGAACTTGTTAGAGACGGCAACGATTTATTATACAACTTATTTTTAAGTTTCCCTCAGGCTGCAATAGGCACAACTGCTGAGATACCAACAATTGGAGGTAAAGTTAAAATCAAAATTAATCCTGGTATTCAAGCAGGCAAAATCCTCCGACTTAAAGGAAAAGGTATTCCTGAAGTTAACGGATATGGCAAAGGCGACATTTTAGTTAAAATAAATGTTTGGGTTCCTACAAATCTTTCAAAAGAAGAGAAAAGAGTGCTCGAAAAATTAGAATCGTCTGAAAACTTTACTCCAAAGCCCTCAAAAAATGAAAAAACTGTTTTTGAAAAAATGAGAGATTACTTTGGTTAAACTTTTAAAAATCTTACATTAGTAAGATTTTTTTTTACATATAAACTTACAAAATAAAAATTAATGGAAATTTTTCGTTCTGAAAATATAGTAAAAAAATATGCTAATCATTTAGCTTTAGATGATGTAAGCATTTCAATAAATGAAGGAAGTATTTTTGGATTATTAGGTCCAAACGGTGCAGGGAAAACTACTTTTATAAGAATTATTAATCAAATAACCGCACCCGACAGCGGTAAATTATTTTTATTTAATAATAAACTGAAAGCATCTGATATTTACCATATTGGTTATCTTCCCGAAGAACGCGGACTATATAAAAAAATGAAAGTTGGTGAGCAGGCTCTATATCTGGCTCAACTAAAAGGTCTCTCTAAAAAAGATGCATTAAAGAAACTTAAATATTGGTTTGAAAAATTTGAGATACAAGCATGGTGGGATAAAAAAGTTGAAGAACTGTCGAAAGGGATGCAACAAAAAATTCAATTTATTGTAACCATCTTGCATGAACCTAAACTTTTAATTTTTGACGAGCCTTTTAGCGGTTTCGACCCAATTAACACAAACCTCATCAAAAATGAAATATTAAAATTGAAAGAGAATGGTGCTACGGTAATATTTTCAACTCATAACATGGGTTCTGTTGAAGAACTATGCGACCATATTGCCTTAATTAACAACTCGAAAAAAATTCTCGATGGTCAGATTGATGATATCAGACAACAATATAAATCAAACACTTTTGAGATATCATTCAAAGGAGATATTGACAATTTTAAAAACAAGATAAATAACAATTTTGATATTATAAATACTGACATTGCCAAAAATGATACTCTAAAAGACGAACATATTGTTCAAGTTAAACTTAATAACGGCTCAACACCAAATGACTTATTATCAATGGCATTGCCAAGTGTTCAAGTAAAATCATTTAATGAACTGATACCTAGTATGAATGATATTTTTATTAAAGTTGTTGAAGAAAAAAAGAATTAATAAATAAAAATTAAAATATATTCCGATGAAACGGAATTTAGATTTAATTTGGACACATAACTTGAAATGATTATATTTTGAAATTGGAAATTTGAAATTCGGAAGTATTATTGAGTCCAGTCTAAAAAGCAAGTATCTACCTATTTGTCATTCTGAACTTGTTTCAGAATCTACTGATACCATGAAAGTTAAAGATTCCGAAATAAATTCGGAATGACAAATAAGACCTTTTTAGACTGAACTCATTATTAAAACCGTAAAAAGTTCAAATAGCCATAATTCGTAATTCGTAATTTTTAATTCATAATTAAATTATAAACAGATGAATAAAATTATTCTGATAATAAAACGAGAATATTTATACCGTGTAAAAAAGAAAACATTTATTATAATGACACTGATTGGTCCGGTGTTGTTTGCTGCATTAATGATATTGCCTGCATGGATAGCTCAATTGGAAGACACAGAAGAAAAAACTATTGCTGTAATTGATAATTCTCAAATATTTGACAAAACAAAATTTACCAAAACCGCAGTAAATATTGTTATTGAAAAACATCGAAAATCAATAAATAAAATAATCTCTAATGAGAAGTTAGGAACAAAAAATGTTATTAACTCAATTATTGATAATTCAAAAAAATCAATTAATTCTGTTTTCGATAATAATACTATTATTGATAAAACAAAAATTAATAATCTTCTCGATAGCACTCAAACATCAATAAGCCAAATTATTAGCAATAGAAAGACTGCACATTCGCTCGACACCACTTTTCAACATCAAAAATTTACAGTTAACCTAATCCTTTCCAGGTCTTCGCATCTGAAAAAGAAACTGGCTGATACCGATTATTTAAAATTTAAATTTATTAATTCAAGCTATGAAAAAGCAAAAACTGATTTTGTCGAATCCGGTTATTTTGGTTTATTGCTGATTCCTGAAAATGTATTAAAATCGAATAAAGTTCAATATTATTCAGAAAAAGATATTACACTGGGAATTAAATCTCACATATCAAACTCTATTGAAAAAGAAATAGAAAGACAAAAATTCAAATCGGAAGGTATTGACGAAAACGTTTTAAAATCAATTAAAACAAATATAAATGTTCAAAGCATTAAATGGACTGAAGACGGAGAAGAAAAAGGAAACGGTCCTGAGATTAAAATGATTATTGGATATCTAAACGGATTTTTAATTTACCTATTTATCTTCATGTTTGGTGCTCAAGTAATGCGTGGTGTTATTGAAGAAAAAACTAGTAGAATTATTGAAGTAATAATATCATCGGTTAAACCATTTCAACTCATGATGGGTAAAATTATAGGTATTGCGTTTGTTGGACTAACACAATTTTTATTATGGGTAATTTTAACTATTATGATTATAACAGGTGTAAAATCAGCCGTTTTCCCCGAAAAAGATGCATCTCAAATTAAAGCACAAACAGAGCTTATATCTACTGCCGGCTCAATGCAAAATATTCAGGGAATTGATGCTGTTGATGCAGAACAAAGTATGTCAGAAATTGAAAATATTTTTGGTTCAATCGAGAACATTAATTTTGGAATAATACTGGGAAGTTTTCTTTTCTTTTTCATTGGCGGATATTTACTTTATGCAGCTCTCTTTGCTGCCATTGGCTCTGCCGTTGACAGCGAAGCCGATACTCAACAATTTATGTTGCCAATAACAATTCCTTTAATTTTGGCAATAATTGTGATGATGAATGCTATTCAAACACCTGACAGTCCAATTGCTTTTTGGTTTTCAATAATACCGTTTACTTCACCCGTAATCATGATGGTTCGAATTCCTTTTGGTGTTCCATACTGGCAATTATTTTTGTCAATGGGATTATTAATTATTACATTTATAGGTGCAACTTGGGTTGCTGCAAAAATTTACCGTACAGGTATTTTAATGTATGGCAAAAAAACCACTTACAAAGAACTATGGAAATGGCTTCGTTATAAAAGTTAAGGAGATTGTGGAATTAATTATTTTTGTATAATAATCAAAAAGTTCTAACAGATTTGTGATAATAAAAGACAAAATGCTTAAATTGCCGATAGTCAAAAACAATAATAAACCGTTAGGACTTGGTAATAAACACTAAATAATGTCGAAAATATTAATTATAGATGATGAAAAGAGTATTCGGAACTCGCTAAAGGAGATTCTTGAATATGAAAAACATCAAACAGTTTTGGCTATTGATGGTGAAGAGGGCATCAACTTAGTTAAGCAAAATAAATTCGACCTTATACTTTGTGATATAAAAATGCCCAAAATGGACGGCATTGAAGTTCTTGAAGAAATAATGAAAATTAATCCTGAAATTCCGGTAATTATGATTTCAGGACATGGCAATATTGAAACTGCTGTTGAAGCAATAAAAAAAGGTGCTTTCGATTTTATTGAAAAACCTCTCGACCTAAACCGACTATTGATAACATTGCGTAACGCTACCGATAAATCAAATTTAATTGTTGAGACAAAAAAATTAAAACAAAAAATTAATCGTAAATATGAAATGATTGGCAATGCATCTTCAATTGTGAAGATAAAACAAATGATTGCCAAAATTGCACCTACCGATGCTAAAGTATTGATTACCGGAGATAATGGTAGCGGTAAAGAAGTTGTTGCTCACTGGATTCACGAACAGAGTAACAGAGCCGACCAGCCATTTGTTGAAGTTAATTGTGCGGCAATACCCACAGAACTAATTGAGAGCGAGCTTTTTGGACACGAAAAAGGTGCTTTTACTTCTGCCAATAAACAACGAATAGGTAAATTTGAACAAGCAGAAAACGGCACTCTCTTTCTCGATGAGATTGGCGATATGAGCTTGTCGGCTCAATCGAAAGTTCTTAGAGCTTTGCAGGAAAACATAATTTACCGTGTGGGCGGCGATAAAAAAATAAATGTTAATGTCAGGATAATTGCAGCCACAAACAAAGATTTAAAAAAAGAAATTGAAAAGCACAACTTTAGAGAAGACCTTTATCATCGCTTAAGCGTGATACTTATTGAAGTGCCTTCGCTAAACGAACGCAAAGAAGATATTCCTTTATTAGCAGATTATTTTATTCAAAATATTTGCAACGATTATAAAATGCCTAAAAAAACCATTACCGAAAAAGCCCTTGATGAACTAAAAAAAATTAACTGGACAGGTAATATTCGTGAATTTCGCAATGTTATAGAACGCCTCATCATTTTATGCGACAACTCAATTACCGATGACGATGTTAAAAATTTTGCGCATCCTTTAGGAAAATAAGTGGTTTAATTCAGATGTTTTTTTCTGATGCACTTTTCATGTCATTTTTTTAATATCATTATAGAACACTATTCAAATCTTGTCTACCAATTATAGTCATTATCTCAATAATATCTCCGTTAATTTTGAAAAATATAGAATCAGAACCACAAACACAACGTCTATAACCCTTTTTTAAATAATCAACTGATTCAAAGGAATAAGGATGCTGGGCTATAATATCAAAATATTTGAAAAATGAATTGAAATATTTGTCAGCCTGAACCATACCAAACTTTTCAACTCCATAGTGGTGGATTCGTATTAGGTCATCTTTAGCTTCATTGCTTAAGCGGTATTTACTCATTTAGCAAAGATTTTGATTGTTTTAAAATTTGTTCTTTACTATCTTCGGTAAATCCATTATTTTCAGCTTTCTCAAATTTTGCTTTTATCCAATCAATTTGAACTTGCTGCTTTCTTGCTTGTCTAATTAAATCATTAATAAGTTCACTCTTGCTGGAATATTCTTTATTTTCCATTTGAGCTTTTAGCCACTCATCATTGGGTTCTGTAAATGAAATACTTTGCCTAATCATAATCTTTCTTTTTGGTGCAAAATTACATCATATTTGAACCAAAAACAAATTTTTCATGGTATTGTTTTCAACTTGTATATATGTAACAATATATAGAAGTGCCATTGTTACAACATAAATTCGGATATAAAGCAGATGTTTTTATAAAAATTTCAGTCCTTTATTTCTTGATATTTTCAAATGTACAAAATATTAACCCGCTTATTAATACAAAAACGAAGTGAATTGTATGAATAAAGCGGGTTAATTTACGTGGTAAATAGCCGTGGCACGGTTCTGATAATTAATTTTTGTGAATTAATTTACGATGAAGTCAGAGGCTTCGCCGAGCGAGGGAAGTTGGTCCACAATCAACTATTCCTGATATTTTCAAATGTACAAAATATTTATAAAAAATACGTGAATTACAGATTTGTATATTTAAAATTGGTTTCTAAAAATATTTTTTTATTGTTGTTGACGAAAATCAACCTCTTTGTTTTTTTAACTTGTGAGTTTGATTTTATTTCGACTAAATTTGTAACTTTGCAGTTAACATAAAAAATAAAAAAACGAAGCTACAAACTCAACTATGTGAGCGTTGAAAAATTTATTTAAAAAACACAAACACATGAAATCAAAAAAAAAAATAATTCTTATTTCAATAATATTAATTGTATTAGTATTAACATTTTACCCTGGAACAAAAAACACACCAATAAAATATATAGATAGGGCAAGCGGTGAAATTAAAATTGAAAAAGTAGTTGGAGAAAAATGGCTTGTTTGGTTATACAATAATCCTGTAGGAAAACTTTCACTTCATTCAATAGTAAAACGTAAATTTGTTTCTTCTTTTTATGGTGAAATGATGGATTCTCCGAAATCTATTGCAAAAATACAACCGTTTATAAAAGAGTATAATATTAATATAGACGAATCTGAAAAGCAAAAATTCATTTCTTTTAACGATTTTTTTACAAGAAAATTAAAAGCCGGTGCCAGAAAAATAGATGCCGATTCTAATGTGATTATTTCGCCGGGTGATGGTAAAATTCTTGCATATAGTAATGTTAGCAATCAAAATTTTATTGTTAAAGGCTATCAGTTTAATCTTAAGAAATTTCTTCAAAGCGATTCTCTTGCAAAAAAATATTTAAATGGAAGTATCATAATATTGAGGGTATGTCCTACTGATTATCACAGATTTCATTTTCCTGTTGACGGAAAAATCTCTGAATTAACAAAAATAAAAGGTGATTATTATTCTGTTTCGCCTATTGCTGTTAAAAAAATGATAGAAATTTTTTGTCAGAATAAGAGAGAGTATGTTACAATTTACACAAAAAAATTTGGTGATGTTATTATGACAGAAGTTGGAGCAACAATGGTAGGAAGCATTATTCAAACTTATAAAGGATATAAAGCAGTAAAAGGAGAAGATAAAGGATTTTTTAAATTTGGAGGTTCTTCAGTTGTGCTTCTTTTTGAGAAAAATAAAATTAAGATTGACGAAGATTTATTGAGAAACACACAAAACAATTTAGAAACTGAAGTAAAAATGGGAGAAAAAATTGGAAAAAGTTTTTAAAAAATATCAAATAAAATCTCTGTACAAATTTATTTTTAAACTTATACTAAATTATTTACTTGTTTTATCAAATAATTAATGTTAAAGCAAAACCAAAGCCAACTGTTTTTCCAATATTTTTACCATAAATATCAAATGGCGCTTGTAATACAATAATAAAATCTTTTCCTGTCTCAATTGACATACCGGGATAAAGAGTTACAAGAAATTTATTATCAGCATCATAATAATGATTTTGGTATCCCACGCCACCAATAATTTGGAAACTATGTGAAAAGAAAAAATAACCGGCTTCAGCACTCAAATATAAGCTATTATTTTCTGTGCTTTTCAACTTTTTTAAATAGCTATTAAACTGAGCATTAAAATCAATCGAAAAATTTGAATTTTCTTGATAAGAAAGAACAGCCCCAAAACCAAATTGACTGGTGTTTTCTTCTGTCTTAATGCTTCTATCTTGTATATTATTACCCAATGGAACATTTACACCAGACATTAAAGCAAAACCCAATTTATTATTTTGCGAAACTATGTATCTTAATCCCCAACTACTCATTGACAAATCGTATGGTACAGTAACACCAACCTCTAATCTATTTAATAATCCATAAGTAAAACGGAACTGCATACCGGCTGAGTTGCTTATGCTGTCACTTGTGTTAAAAGTATTGGACAAGCGATTGTCGTTATTCCAATATTTGCTACTGTTTGAATAATAAAAACTTGGTTCAAATTCAATAACATGGTATTTTACTACATCAACACATACTGAATTTAATTTTGAAGCCGAAAGACCACCTATTTGTGCAGATACTTCAATATTTATTAAGAAAAAAGCGAGTAATATTAAAACAAATTTCATTTTCTTTATTTAGATTGATTAAAAACAACACAAAAATGAGGGGAAAATTTTTTATGTGCAATACCGCGATTATGGTATTTAACCCGAAAAATTCATAATTTTTCTACGCTTAAGAATTACCAACAAATTTGGGGTTTTTAAAACCCCAAATTTGGGTACTTCTAATGCGGGGTTTCCCGCTTTACTTTCCACTATCCATCGCTTATTCATGCAATTCACTTCGTTTTTGCATGAATAAAGCGGGTTAATTTTTTATAAAAAAAAATGACATATCAAAAGACATGTCATTTCATTATAATTAAAATTATCAATTATTTATTCTTAACCTGATAGAACAAGCCTCGTTCTTGTCGCACAGCTTCAATCTTACCGTCTGCTTCTAAAGTGTCAAGATATTTGTTAATTTCGTTTATATGCAATCCAAGAATTTCAGTCATATCTTCGAGAGTGCATGGTCTTCTAAAAATTGTTTCAAGAATTGCAGATTCTATATCTTTACGAAAAGATTTTACGTCTTTACGTTTTGCTACTGCAGCAATTATCTCAACATTATCGAGCCCCCAATAGTCAACAATACTCTGCAACTCAATTTTTGTTGCAGCTCTAATATTATCAATCACTCCGGGGCGGTCTAATGTGTTAAGTTGAATTTCTTCGGGGTTAATTTTTTTAATAATCTTTTTTAATAAATCTAAATCCGATTTATTATCGTTCATACCAGGAATAATGAATACTTCGAGCCATATTCTACCTTTGAATTCATTGCTAAAATCTATCAAACCTTGAATATATTCATCAATATTAATTGAATGAAAAGGTCTGTTAATTTTAGCAAAAGCTGTACTTGAAGCAGCATCTAATGAAGGAAGAACGACATCTGCCTTAAGCAATTCTTTTCTAACTTCTTTATCGCTAAACAATGTCCCGTTTGTTAAAACAGCAACAGGAATATTTTCATAATTTGATTTTATATGATTAATAATATCTCCAATGCGAGAGTTAAGAGTTGGTTCGCCCGAGCCAGAAAAAGTAATAAAATCCGGTGCGGGATTATTTTTCATAAAATCATCGAGCTCTTTTATTACTTCATCGTAAGGCACATATTCTTTTCTTTCTACTGTTAAATTGGTAGTACGCCCACATTCGCAATAAACGCAATTTAATGAGCATACTTTGTGAGGAACCATATCAAGTCCCAAAGACATTCCTAAACGACGAGATGGCACCGGTCCGAAAATATATTTATACATAATAAAATTAGTTTGTAAAATTATAAAGTTTAATGTTTAAAGTTTAATGTTTAAAATTTCCAACACCTGACAGGTTTCTCTAATTGTTTGACAGAAAGATGAAAAATCCCTGTAACTATTATAAATCAAACCTGTCAGGTATTTTTTCAAATGTTTAAATCTAAAATGTAAATTGTTTAATGTTTGTAATTTTAATAAAATGAAACTGGAAATTTGAAATTCCGTATTAAATATTGACTAT
>QMPG01000049.1 GCA_003648455.1 Bacteroidota bacterium | reverse complement strand
TATGTTATTTCAGGAATTGGAATAATAACAGTTGTTGGTTTATTATTATATGATAGGCTTTTGTTGAAAGAAAAAGGGTAGAAGTTTAAAGTTGAGCTTAAGCAAAACGGATCACTTTAAAAAGTTGTGGAGAATCATTATAATCCGGGCTGAAAGCCTAATTTAATTTAGCCCGATGGCAACGCCTCGGGTTAGATTACAGATCATTTTGACGTCCTGAAAGGACAAGTTAATATTAGTCACTCCAAAGATATTTTTCGTTATAATCAATACCATTAATCATTATGGGGATAGATTCATTATCTTTTATAATTGAACCAATATATGAATACAATTCACCTTTATCCGGCTTTCGGATTTTTACCTTTTATGAATTAAGTTTGTAACTTAATCCTGTTTAACAAAATAGAATGTGGTTTAAGTTACAAACTTAAACCATTGTTGGTAATGACTGTGACATAATATTTATTTTTTTAAGTTGCCCTTTACAGGGCGATATTTTTTATAATACACATTTTACCCAAGGCGTTGCCTTTGGGCTGAAATAAGTTGCCACTTCGTGGTGTAATACATTTCTCTATTGCTTTAAATGAATCAAGATAACTTCTACATAAAATATTCAAAACACTGCAAATATAAAATTTTAATAAATTTATTTCCACTACTTTTTAAATTGATCCAGCAAAATGCATTTTTTTTTGATTTTTAAATAAAATGATATTTTTGATATAATAAAAAAGCAAGGAATTTTTCCTTGCTTTTTGTATTTATTGTCGAAAACAAAAAATTAATTTGCCTTAACAGTTTCTTTCTTTACTTCATCGGAAACTAAATTATGCTTTTCTTCAAGAATTTTTATTGCTTTCATATTTAGAGCATTGCAAATGTTTTTTGCTTCAGGAGTATAAAGGTATTCAATTCGTTTGTTATAATACTTAGTAACTTTCCCTCTTACTAATTTTGCAGTGCTATTAATAAAATGATTTTCTTCAGAGAAAGCTTCTTCAAGAATTGCAATAGCACTTGGCAACCATCTTTCAGGAAACATTCCTTCATATTTGCCACCTTTACGGTATTCATTAATTTCAGATTCTATTTTATTTAATGTGGCTTTTTGTCCTTCCTCTGTGCCTGCTGATAAATCATTTTCTTTTAAGTAACGCAAAATAGTTTGTTTGTCAGGCACAAATAATGCAACAGTATAAGGGCTTTGATCGTTGTATAACATACACTGGTCGATAAAAGGCGATTGTTGTACAAAAGCTTCTTCAATTGCTTCAGGGCTATATTTTTCACCATCGTTACTGATTAATAGGCTTTTAAAGCGACCAAGAACATATAAAAAACCGTCTTTATCCATATATCCCATATCACCCGTATATAACCAACCATCTTTTATTGTTTCTTTAGTTGCTTTTTCATTTTTATAATAGCCAACCATAACATTATCGCCTTTAATAACAATCTCTCCTTTTTCGCCTATTGGTAAAGACTTTCCTTTATCATCACAAATTTTCAGTTCCAGGTTTTTAACAAGATAACCCGAAGAACCTAATTTGTGTTTTTCTAATCCATTTGATGAAATAATGGGTGATGCTTCTGAAAGTCCGTATCCTTGAAACATTGGCATACCTATGGCATAAAAGAATTTTTGTAAATCAATATCGAGTAAAGCGCCTCCACCAATAAAGAATTTAAGTTCTCCTCCAAAGTTTTCACGTATCTTGCTAAAAATTAATTTGTCATATATTGCATACAAAGGTTTTTTTAATATTTGCAATCCCTTACCTTTATTCCATCCTTCTTTATTATACGAATAAGCTAATTTAATTGCTTTGTTAAACAGCTTTTCAACCTTAGTCCCTTTTTCGTGTATTCCTTTTTCAATATTTTTCTTAAAATTTTTTGCAAGAGCAGGAACGCTTAATAGTATGTTGGGCTTAATCTCTTTAATGTTTTTTGGAATGTTTTTTAAGGTTTCCATTGATGATTTGCCAACCTGAATAGTAGCAATGCTTGCTCCAAAATACATAAAACTATAAATGCCTGCTGTGTGTGCAAATGAATGATCCAATGGTAATATTAACAATGTTCGGTAATGTTCAGGTATATTCATTAAGCTGGCAGCTTGTTGAACATTTGTAGCATAATTTAATTGTGACAAGATTATTCCTTTTGGGTCGGCGGTTGTTCCTGATGTATAACTTATATTTGCATAATCATCAGCTTTGATTGATTGCCAATTTTTTTCAAACTCTTTTGCATTTGTTCTTAGATAATCTTCTCCCAATTTTAATACTTCATCAACACAAATCTCGTTTTTATTGTATTTATCTTGAGCATCTAAATAGATAATTTTTTTAAGATTTGGTAATTGATCTTTTATTTGCTGAATTTTATTTGCATGATTTTTTGAGGTAATAATCATGCTACATTCGGAGTGTGTTAATCTGAATAAGAGTTCTGTTTTTGCTTCAAGTTTAACAGATAGTGGAACATTTATTGCGCCTGCGTATAAAATACCTAATTCGCTAATAATCCAGTCGTTTCGTCCTTCAGAAAGTAATGCAATTTTGTCATTTTTTTTTACTCCAAGACTTAACAAACCTCCTGCGAATTTGTATACAGATTCTTGAGTTTCTTTATAAGAGATGCTTTTATATTCATTGCTAGTCTTTTCCCATAATAATGGATTGTTACTATATTTTTTTACACTTTCTTCAAATAATTGAATTATTGTATCCATGAGATGTTAGTTTTAAAGTTGAATGTTTGAATCCACTCCGAAAAGTGCTTTTCGCCATTGCGATCCGCCAGCTGGCGGAGAAGCAATCCTTACGCATTGATTATCAGGAGATTGCTTCGGGCTTTGCCCTCGCAATGACGTCTATGAAGACTTTTGGAGTAGTCTCAAAGTTTATAAAGTAAATGTATATATAATTTTTTTATTCACCAATAATTTTTACTAATACTCTTTTTTTTCGTTTGCCATCAAACTCGCCATAAAATATTTGTTCCCAAGGACCAAAATCGAGTTTCCCGTCGGAAATTGCAACAACAACTTCTCGTCCCATAACTGTTCTTTTAAGATGAGCATCTGCATTATCTTCAAATGTGTTGTGTTTATATTGTGAATATGGTTTTTCGGGTGCAAGACCTTCTAACCATTTTTCAAAATCTTGATGTAATCCGGATTCATCATCGTTAATAAAAACACTTGCTGTTATATGCATTGCGTTACACAATAGCATACCTTCTTTTATCCCGCTTTCGACTAAACAGTTCTCAATTTCGGGTGTAATATTTAGGAGCTTTCGCCTTGTTTCAGTATTAAACCAAAGTTCTTTTCGGTAGCTTTTCATCTGTTTGTAATTTTTTATTCAATTGATACTTAAATGTTTATATTTTTGTTGGTTCACTAATTTGTCCACGGATTTCACGGATTAACACGGATTTTTTTCTATAATAAAATCTGCATATTATAAAAATGTCTAAAAGTACGCAGGAAAAAACGTTTTAAGTCCGCCAGCTGGCGGACGTTGAAAAGTTTTTATATAAACTTGCTCTTTCATCTGTAGATAATCTTTTGAATACAAATGACACTTATTACATAAATTTTAAACAATTTTTTTATCTGTGATTATCTGTATAATCAGTGTTATCTGTGTTCTATTTTTTATCTGTTTATAGTTTTAATATCCTATAAGATTATGTTAAAATCTAATTCTAAATAATATTAAGAGCCTTACTAATATCTTGAATTTTCTCATCTAAAATTTCATTAGTTTTTTCAAATTCGTTAATTGAGTTTAATTTTTGATTGACGCTAATGTAAAATTTAATTTTAGGTTCTGTGCCCGAAGGACGAACAGAAATTTTAGAGCCGTCTTCAAGAAAGAATTGTAAAACATTTGATTTTGGTAATTCAATATCAGATTGTTTACTTGATAATATATTTGTTTCTTTTTGCGATAAATAATCTTTAACTAATATTACTTTTGAATTATTGATTGATTTAGGCGAAGAATTTCGGAAATTATTCATAATTTCTTGAATTTCGGCAGCTCCTGTTTTCCCCTTTTTAACAATATATGTTAATTTTTCTTTATAGAAACCAAATTCTTTATAAATATCTATGAGTGTTTGGTAAACAGTTTTTCCTTGTTCAACTGCATATGTAGCTGCTTCTGCTATTAAGGCACATGCCATTACAGCATCTTTATCTCTGACAAAGTCACCGGCGAGATAACCGTAGCTTTCTTCGCCACCACATATAAATGTTTTGTCAGGGTTTAGTTTTATAATGTTTGCTATGTATTTAAAACCTGTTAATACATCAAAATATTTCAAATCATATTTGTTTGCAATCTTAGTAAGTAGTTCGCTGGTTACGATAGTTTTTACCATATATTCATTACCGGTAAGTTTGTTTCTGTCGTTCCATTGCGATATTATATAATTAAAAAGCAACGCGCCTGTTTGGTTTCCATTTAAGAGAACGAATTTATTGTTGTTGTCTTTTACAGCAATACCAACTCTGTCGCCGTCAGGGTCGGTAGCCATAACAATATCTGCATCAACTTCATAAGCTTTATTAATAGCCATGTTAAGAGCTTCTGCTTCTTCAGGGTTTGGCGACTTTACAGTTGGGAAGTTGCCATCGTTAATGTCTTGTTCCGGAACGTTAAATATATTTTTAAAACCAAACCTTTTTAAAATCGCGGGTACTAATTTAACTCCTGTGCCATGAATAGGAGTGTAAACTATTTTTAAATCATTATGTTTTTTAATAATTTCAGGTGATAAAGAAAGTTCTTTAATTTTGTTAAGATAAATATTATCAACATCTTTACCTATTATAGTAATGTTTTCTTTTTGTGACGAATTTGGATTAAATTTTACATCATTAATATCTGAAATATTTTTTACTTCATTAATAATATTTACATCGTGTGGGGCAATAATTTGTCCTCCATCTTCCCAATAAACTTTGTAACCATTATATTCTTTAGGGTTGTGTGAAGCAGTAATTACAATTCCGCTCTGACAATTAAAATGTCTAATAGCAAAAGATAATTCTGGTGTTGGGCGTAAAGAATCGAACAGATAAACCGAAATACCATTTGCAGCAAATATGTTTGCTGTTGTTTGGGCAAATAGTTTACTGTTGTTTCTACAGTCGTAAGCTATGGCAACACTAATTTTGTTGAGATTCGGGAATTGTTTTAATAAATAATTGCTAAGACCCTGGGTTGCCATACCAAGAGTGTAAATATTCATTCTATTTGTTCCGGCACCCATAACACCTCTTAAACCACCTGTTCCAAATTCTAAATCTTTATAAAAAGCATCAATTAATTCGTTTTCATCATTTTTTAAAAGAAATTGTACTTGTTTTTTTGTTTCTTCGTCGTAGTTGCCAGTCAACCATTTTTTTGCTTTTTCTTTAATTGATAATAAGATGTCTGAATTTTTCATGGTATATATTTTGTGATCGTTAATATTATTATTCTAAATAATGATAATTAATGAAATATTAATTAGTCAAGAACAAAAGTCTTAATTTACGAATGTAACAAAAAAATATTGGATTGCAAATTTGAAATATCTACTTTTTTAAATAACTTAAATTGAGCTATGAACGCTTAATTTTTTCACACATTGACTTAAACTATTTTTCCAATAAGGGATTGATATATTAAAAGTATTTTCAATTTTTGATTTGTTTAATACACTGTAAAAAGGACGTTTAGCAGGAGTGGGGTAGTCTTTTGATTCTATAGGATTTATTTTGCAGTTTATATTGGAAAATTTCATAATTTCAATTGCAAAATCGTACCAGCTGCAAACACCCTGATTAGAAAAATGGTATATGCCTTGCTTGAAATTATTATTATCTTTTGCTGATAAAACAATAATTTCGAGTATTGTTTTTGCCAGATCGAACGCATAAGTAGGCGTCCCAACTTGGTCGAAAATAACATTGAGCTCATCTCGTTCCGAACCAAGTCTCATCATTGTTTTAACAAAATTATTGCCATAAGACGAATAAAGCCAAGATGTTCTTATTATTATTGATTTGATAGTTGAGTTAAGAATGATTTGTTCGGCTTCGAGCTTTGTTTTTCCATAAACAGAAACCGGATTAGTAATATCTGTTTCAACATAAGGTTTGTGATTATTGCCATCAAAAACATAGTCGGTTGAAATATGAATAAGTTTTGAAGAATATTTTTGAGATAATGCAACTAAGTTTTTTACTCCGGTAACGTTTATTGAATTTGCTGTTTCTTGATTTGTTTCTGCTTTATCAACAGCAGTGTATGCTGCACAGTTAATTGTATAATCGATTGGATGAGAAGTAAAAAATTCTTCAACATCATTAATATTTGTGATGTCTAAATTATTAACATCAGTAAAAATAAAATTAAAATTATTATAATTTGAAGCGAGAGTTCTTATTTCGCTACCAAGCTGTCCGTCTGCACCTGTTACTAAAATATTATGCATTTATTATGTATTTTTAAGTTTATCAATTATTGAGTTCACTCCGAAAAGTGTTTTTCGTCATTGCTTCTCCGCCAGCTGGCGGAGAAGCAATCCCTACGTTTTGATTATCAATAGATTGCTTCGGGCTTCGCCCTCGCAATGACGTGCATTTTCTACTTTTCGGAGTAGACTCAATTATTATAATGTTGAACTATTAAGACGTTAATTAGTTCTTGTTAAAATTTGTAACGATGTCAACTTTCAACTCCAAACTCTCAAATTTTCCCATAAATAAAATTCATCTCGGCTTTGTCAAATGTAGGATTGATTTTATCTTTTAAAGAAATTATTTCATTCTCGCTTTTTATTTTCCAATCAATATTGATTTGCTCGTCATTATACATAATACCTCTTTCAGATTCTTTATTGTAAAAGTTATCGCATTTATATGAAAAAACAGCAATATCACTTAAAACTGAAAACCCGTGAGCAAAACCTTTAGGAATAAAAAATTGTTTTTTGTTTTCTCCTGAAAGAACTATTCCAAACCATTTGCCGAAAGTAGGGGAGTTTTTTCTTATGTCAACAGCAACATCAAATACTTCGCCTTGAATTACGCTTACTAATTTTGTTTGAGAATAAGGTGCAAGCTGATAATGCAAACCACGAATAACACCATATGATGATTTTGATTGATTATCTTGAACAAAATCTATATTTATTCCTGCATCTGTGTACTTTTTTTTGTTATATGATTCAAAGAAATAACCTCTTTCATCATTAAAAACATCAGGTTCGATGATTAATAAGTCAGGAATGTTTGTTTTAATAATGTTCATAATATTTAGCTATTTATTTAAAATAAAGATTTAAGAATTAATAACCTATACTAGAAATATTTTCATTAGCAATGTCAAAAAGATATTGACCATATTGGTTATTTTTAAGAGGTTCTGCAAGTTTAAGCAATTGAGCTTTATCAATATATTTTTTCTTGAATGCAATTTCTTCAAGACAAGCAACTTTAAGTCCCTGACGTTGTTCAATTGTTGCAATATAATTTGATGCATTAAGTAAACTTTCGTGAGTTCCTGTGTCTAACCAAGCCATACCGCGACCAAGGATTTGTACATTTAGCCGGTTTTCGTTCATATAAAATTTGTTTAAATCTGTTATTTCAAGTTCACCACGAGCTGAAGGTTTTAATTTTTTTGCTTTCTCAACAACATCATTACTATAAAAATATAGACCTGTAACAGCATAGTTTGATTTTGGCTCGGCAGGTTTTTCTTCTAAACTAATTGCTTTGTTGTTATTGTCAAATTCGACAACACCATAGCGTTGTGGATGTTTAACATAATAACCGAATACGGTTGCACCATCTTCTAATTTAGCCGATTGTGTAAGAATATTTGAAAATCCGTAACCAAAGAAGATATTGTCACCAAGAACTAGGCAAACACTGTCGTTTTTAATAAATTTTTCGCCAATAATAAATGCTTGTGCCAGACCATCGGGTGAAGGCTGAATAGCATATTCAATTTTTAACCCTATTTGAGAGCCATCACCAAGTAAGTCTTGATATAAATGAATATCTTTCGGAGTAGATATGATTAAAATTTCACGTATTCCTGAAAGCATAAGAACAGAAAGAGGATAATAAATCATTGGTTTGTCATAAACCGGAATAATCTGTTTTGAAATGCTTTTTGTTATTGGGTACAATCTTGTTCCTGCACCACCTGCTAAAATAATTCCTTTCATGTTTTTTATTTAATTGAATTCCTAATTCTAAATTCGTAATTATTAATTAACAATCTCCTTTTTTAATAAGATTGTCAAAGTATTCAATAGTTTTAGTTAATCCTTCTCTAAGTTGAATTTTTGGTTCCCAGTTATTTAATTCTTTTTTAGCGAGAGAAATATCAGGCTTACGTTGAGTTGGATCGTCGGCAGTAGCTGGCAAGAATATAATTTTTGATTTTGAACCGGTAAGCTCAATAATGATATTTGCTAATTCAAGAATTGTAAATTCATTAGGATTGCCAATATTAACAGGTCCGATAAATTCATTGGTATTCATCATTCTTGTCATGCCTTCAACTAAGTCGTCAACATATTGAAAACTACGTGTTTGTTTGCCATCTCCATAAATTGTAATATCCTCATTTTTAAGAGCTTGGATAATGAAGTTTGAAACAACTCTTCCGTCGTTTGGATGCATATTAGGACCATAAGTGTTAAAAATTCTTATAATCTTTATGTCAACATTATTTTGTGTATAATAATTCATAAAAAGAGTTTCTGCACATCGTTTGCCTTCATCGTAACACGAGCGAACGCCTATGGGATTTACGTGTCCCCAATAATCTTCTGTTTGAGGATGAACTTTTGGGTCGCCATATACTTCACTTGTCGATGCTTGCAATATTCTTGCCTTAATCCGTTTTGCCAATCCCAACATATTTATGGCACCCATTACCGAAGTTTTAACGGTTTTAATTCCGTTATACTGATAATGAATAGGAGATGCAGGGCAAGCAAGGTTGTAAATTTGGTCAACTTCAGCAAAAAATGGCATTGTAACATCATGCCTTACTAATTCAAAATAAGGATTGTCAAGAAGATGAATGATATTTCTTTTATCTCCTGTAAAGAAATTATCTAAACAAATAACATCATTTTTTTCTTTTAGTAAACGCTCACAAAGGTGAGAACCGACAAAGCCGGCTCCACCTGTAACTAAAATTCTTTTCATATTATATTATTTCACGGTTTTTCTACCTATGCTATAATAAGTAAAACCAAATTCTTTCATTTCAGATGGTTCATATATGTTTCTACCATCAAAAATCAATTTGTTTTTCATCAATTTACTTAATATTTTATAGTTAGGAGTTCTAAATTCAGACCATTCAGTAATAACAATTAGGGCATCTGCATCATTAACAGCATCATATTGATCTTTTGCGTAAATAATTTTGTCTCCTAATCGTCTTTTACCTTCTTCCATTGCAATTGGATCGTAGGCAACTACTTTAACACCCGCTTTTGTAAGTTTGTCGATAATAACCAGCGCAGGAGCTTCTCTCATATCATCAGTATTTGGTTTGAAAGAAAGTCCCCACATTGCAATTTTTTTGCCTTTTAAATCATTATTAAAATGACTGTTTAATTTATTGAAAATTACTGATTTTTGTTTGTTATTAACAAATTCTACAGATTTCAGAATTTCTAATGAATAATTATTTTCGTCAGCTGTTTTAATAAGAGCTTTAACATCTTTAGGGAAACATGAACCACCATAACCGGCGCCCGGATAAATAAATTTATTTCCAATTCTTGTATCTGAGCCAATACCTTTTCTTACCATGTTAACATCAGCACCAACAATTTCGCATAAATTTGCAATATCGTTCATAAAACTAATTTTGGTAGCTAACATCGAATTTGCTGTATATTTAGTTAATTCAGCAGAAGGAATATCCATAAAAACAATTGGATGGTTGTTTAAAAGAAATGGTTTGTAAAGACGTTTCATGGTTTTTTCAGCTTGCTCTGATTCTGTTCCTATTACAATTCTGTCTGGTTTTAAGAAATCATCAATAGCATCACCTTCTTTTAAAAATTCAGGGTTTGAAGCAACATCAAAATCAATATTAACATTACGTTTATTCAATTCATCCTGAACAGCAGCTTTTACTTTTTTTGCTGTCCCAATAGGCACTGTGCTTTTTGTAACTACAACAATATAATGATCCAAATGTTGACCAATTTCACGAGCAACAGAAAGAACATATTTTAAATCTGCACTTCCGTCTTCGTCAGGAGGAGTTCCTACTGCTATAAAGATTGCTTCAGCTTCATTTAAACTTTCTTTTAATGATGTCGAAAAGAAAAGACGATTTTTTTCAACATTTGTTTTAACCATTTTTTCTAAACCTGGTTCATAAATTGGAATTATCCCTTTATTGAGATTATTTATCTTTTTTTCATCTATGTCTACACATGTAACAGTAACTCCTGTTTCGGCAAAACATGTACCACTTACAAGACCTACATAACCTGTTCCTACAACTGATATTTTCATTTATTAAAGTTTTTAGTGTGGTTAATTTTTTTTATTGTAAAAATATAAGTTCCTTTATTTAAGAATATTAATTCTTTTTTTTTGAGATGTAAAATTACTTAATTATTTGTGTTTTAAAAGATTTTTATTAATTTTTTATTTCAGCAATAAAAGAATAAATTTGTGACATTAAATTATAGCACTATGGTTTCGAATTTTGCTAAAACTCAACAATTTAACAATTTTTGATTAAAACTTTAAAACAATATTGGAACCACTCCAAAAAGCCGCGAGCGGTTAACTTTATAAAAAGACTGAAAGTTATAAATCTGTACGTCAGTTTGTTACAAATCCACTGAGCGGCTATAAATTGATAACTTTAGTTTTTGGAGTAGTCTCAATATTTAAACAATTACTGTTAATTTTATTATAAAATGTCCTTATTATTTAAAACATCAGATTATATTTCAGGAAAGATTGATGAGTTTTTTAATTGTGTTGACGAGGGGTCGCTAATTTTTAAAGAAGGCGTTAGCAATTATATGAAAAATGACCAAAAAACTTTTAAAGAGAATATTGATACTATACGTATATTAGAAGGGAAAGCAGATACTTATAGAAGAAAAATTGAGAACGAACTTTATCTTCATTCATTATTACCTGAATATAGAGGTGACGTTTTAAGATTGTTAGAAAAGACTGATGATATTATTGATACAGCAAAAGAAAATCTTAATCAATTTGATGTTGAGACACCAAAAATTCCAAAAGAAATTCATTCAGATATTATAAAATTAGCTGATGTGTCAGCATTGTCGATTGAAGCAATTATTTCTGCATCACGATCTTTTTTTACAGATGTTCGTTCTGTTAAAGATAAGATACATCGTGTTTATTTTTATGAAAAACAAGCAGATAAACTAGCAAATGAAATTAAACGGAAGGTTTTTAAAGAAATATTAAATTTAGAATTAAGTGAAAAAATGCATTTACGTTATTTTATATTTCAAATTGAAAATTTATCTGACCGTGCAGAAGTTGTTGCTGATATTCTAGCTATTTTGTCTATAAAAAGAACTATTTAGAATTTAGTTCCAAAGTTTGAGTCCATTTTAAAAAGTATTTTTTCGTCATTGCGAACGTAGTGAAGCAATCCCTACGTATTGATTATCAATAGATTGCTCCGGGCTTAACCCTCGCAGTGATGGCTATGAAGCCTTATCGGAGAGGACACAAGTTTAATGAATTTTTCAATCTTGAAGTATTTGAATTATTTTTTTTAAGGTTAAATAATCAATAATCAATAATCAACAAATAGGAGTTTTAGTGCAAACATTAATTTACAAATAAATTGATATTATTATTTTTGTCAAGCGGATTGTTTTTGGGTTGGTCGTTGGGAGCAAACGATGCTGCTAATGTCTTTGGATCAGCTGTTGGTTCCAAGATGATTAGTTTCAAAAAGGCTACAATTATTGCAGGGATTTTTGTCATAATTGGAGCTGTAGTTCAGGGTTATGGAGCTAGTGATACATTGTGTCAATTGGGGCAAATTAATGCACTGGCAGGTTCTTTTACTGTTGCTCTTTCGGCAGCAATAACAGTGTTTTTTATGACACGCATGAAAATACCTGTTTCTACTTCACAAGCTATTGTTGGCGCAATAATTGGTTGGAATTTTTATTCAGGAAATGCAACTGACTACAATTCGTTGGGCACTATTGTTTTTGCTTGGCTTTTAGGACCTGTTCTCGGGGCATTATTTGCAATAATTTTATTTTTGTTATTAAAAAAGATTTTATTAAAATCTAAAATTCATCTTTTACGTCTTGATGCTTCAATAAGATTTGCTTTAATAATTATTGGGGCATTTGGAGCATATAGTCTGGGAGCAAATAATATTGCAAATGTAATGGGGGTGTTTATAGATTCAATTAATATTCCAAGTATAAATTTTTTTAACATAATTGTTTTGTCAGGAACTCAGCAATTGTTTTTTATTGGAGGATTAGCGATTGCAATTGGAATTTTGACTTATTCAAAAAAAGTTATAAAAACTATTGGAAATAATATTTTATCTCTAACTTCTGAAACAGCAATGGTAGTTGTCTTATCACAAGCATTAGTCTTGTTTATATTTTCTTCACAAAGTTTAGCTTCTGCCATGAAAGCCATTGGGTTGCCGGCTTTCCCTTTAGTTCCCGTCTCAAGTTCTCAAATAATTGTTGGTGCAATTTTAGGAATAGGTCTATTGAAAAGAGCTCATGAAATAAATTTAAAAACATTAGGACAAATTTCTATGGGCTGGATTGCAACCCCACTTATAGCATGTATTATTGCATTCTTTTCATTGTTTGTAGTTAATAATGTTTTTAAACAGGAGGTATTTAAAACTAAAATTACTGTGAAAATGAAATCTAATAATGATAAGCGAATGCTATCTGATAAGCATTTATTTTGAGCTGAAGAAACTAAAAAATGGAATATAAAAGTAAACATAAATACTCCAATTTTGAGACTACTCCGAAAACTAAAGTTATCAATTTATAGTCACTTAGTGGCTTTTCAGTGTGGATTAAATTTTAAGAGAAAAAATTTGTTTTATAATAACCTGAGTTCGATATAAGATATAAAACACAGAAATTCAGAAATGAATAAGATTTGTGAATAAAATTCTGAATTAATAACGGGTTAT
>QMPG01000048.1 GCA_003648455.1 Bacteroidota bacterium | reverse complement strand
ACTGCAACTTTATTTGCTAAAAATATTGCTTCTTCGTAATCGTGAGTTACATGAATTATTGTTTGTCCCTTTTTGTTTATTTTACGCAACAAGCCCCTCAAGTCATTCTTAAGCTGAATATCTAAGGAAGAAAGTGGTTCGTCGAGAAGCAAGCATTCAGGATTTAAGGCAAGAGTTCGAGCAAGAGCAACTCGTTGTAACTCACCACCCGAAAGGGTTGTTGGCTTTCTGTTTAGTAAATGAGAAATACTCATCTCCTCGGCTAATTGATTTAATCTGTTTTGAATTTCTTTTTTTTCGAGACCTCTGTTTTTTAAAGGATATGAAATGTTTTCTTTTACAGATAAATGTGGAAACACAGCGTAGTCTTGAAATACAAGTCCAAGCTTTCTTTTTTGAATTTTTTCGTTTGTGATATTTTTATTGTTAAGATAAATTGTACCTGAATTTGGTTGCATTAGTCCGGCTATCATTTCCAGTATAACAGATTTTCCTGCTCCCGAAACGCCCAAAATAATAAAGTAATCACCTTTGTTAACAGAAAAGCTTATATCTTTAATGTTAAAATCATCAAGTTTTTTCGATATGTTTTTTACTTTAAGCATTCTTTTTTTCTTTTGAGAGTAGTCGTAATAAAACAAAGAAAATTAAACAAACCATTATAAATACGATTGATACAGGACGGGCATATTTTAAACCAAATGCACCAAATCGTTCGTAAATTAAAACAGGAGTTATCATTGGATGATAAGCAACAATAATTACAGCACCAAACTCACTCATGCCTCGGGCAAACATCATTATTAATCCCGAAATAATATTTCGCCAAGCAAGTGGTAATGAAATAGTGAAAAACACTCTTATAGGCGAAGCTCCCAGATTTAAAGCAGCTTTTTCAAGTCTTACCGGAACAGAAGAAAATCCGTCACGAGCAGAATTTAATAAAAAAGGAATACTAACAAATGCCATTGCAATTGATATGCTTATTGGATGCCCAATAAGATTAAGCCCAAGACAAGAGGCTGCTTTGCCAATTACAGTATCTCTTGAGATAAATCCTAAAATTGCAATACCGGCAGCTGAATGTGGAATTACAACAGGAATATCAATAATCCCAATTATAAGTTTTTTAAAAGGGAAGTTCTTGCGGGCAAGCAAATAGGATAGTGGTATTGCAAAAATTGAGAATACAACTGTTGCCCCCATTGATGTAAATAGAGTTAACCATATACTGTCTTGCACTTCTACATCTTTTGTTGTTTCAAGAATTTCATGTGGGGAACTTGCAATAAACATGCTGATGAGAGGACCTAATATGAATAAAAGAACAATACCTCCCAGAAAAGCAAATATTAGATTTACAGGTTCAATTTTTTTCATTATAACATTACTTCTTAAAAACTTCTAAATGTACAAAAAAAAGTTTTATATCTTATATGCCTTGATTTTTTTATCTCTGTGATATAAAAAATTGCTCTTTTGAATTTATAATCCAAAAGAGCATTTTAAATAAATGTATTCACAAAACTCCAAACTCTAAATTCCAAACTTCTTAATGTAGAATCCACTCCGAAAAGGCTTCATAGCCGTCATTGCGAGGGCGAAGCCCGAAGCAATCCGTTGATAGTCGATACGTAGGGATTGCTTCTCCGCCAGCCGGCGGATCGCAATGACGAAAAACATTTTTCGGAGTAGTCTCAATGTTTAATAGTTTTAAAATGTATTTCACTTAAAGCTTTTATGGCTCTGTCTGAGAAGAAATCAGCACTAGGAAATAATGAGAAACGACCGGCATTTTCATAATTATTTTTATCAATTAATAAAACTTCGGCTTGGTCATTTCGGTTCATTATTTCGCTAAATGTGTAAGCTGCTCTATAACCGTCTTTCCCTACAACAGTGAACATCCCGTTTTGAATATTTTTTTTAGTTATTTTAAAATTATTTTTTAAGATGTTTTTTAACTCACAGCCTATAAAATCGCTTGTGCTGTGAATGCCTCTTCCCCTACCGTAAAATACTGTTGAATATGTTTCTTGTTTTACATTTTTAGGTAGTTGAGTTAATGTTTCAATCAAATTATTTTGCTCATAAATTTTTAAATCTTTTGAGAAAAGGGGTTTTAGATTTTTTTGAATTTTAAATTTTCCGTCAAGACTTTTAACAATAATTTTAGTAGGATTAGAAATGTTTCTTTCCGTAATTAAATCTGTCCCAACAATTAATTTTGTTTCAGTAGGCAAAGGCCATAAATCTTTACTTTTTGAAGGTACAATGTGCATAACTTTAGTTGCAAGAATTATTTTGTAACGATTGGCAGGGTAATAAAGTTCTCCCCAACTTAACAAAACAGATTCTCCTTTGTCGTTAGAGATTTCAACATAAAGGTCAACTATTGGAGGGAATTCTTCTTGATTTGCTTTTTGAAGTATTCTTTCGTTTAAGATGTCATAAATTGAATAACCGTCGTAGCGATAAGCACCTACAAATGCTATTTCATTATTATCTTTTAGTTCTGCTTCTTTAATAATTACAGAGCGTAGAGGTAATTTTGAAAAATAAACTTTTCCGGGGTTAGCTACTTCGCCCAAAACTTCAACATCTTTACCAACTAAATTGTGTGTAACTTCATTATCATAAAAATCATTAGTTGCATCAGTAGAATCAACTTTATATGTTGTTTCTTCTTGTGCGTTATTTGTTTTTGAATTGTTTGTGCAAGAAACTGTTATAAAGCTAATTGCAACAAATAGGAATAAAATTTTTTTCATTGTTTTTTGTTTTTAGATTATTTTTTAGAATTGATATGAGACTTGACCGGTAATAAATCTTCCAAGAGATTCATGACCATGACTTTCAATATAAGTATGGTCTGTTACATTTTGAATATTTACACTAAGAGTAAATGCTTTTATTGCTTTCCAAAATCTTAAATCTATAGATGAGTATGCATCGATTTTGTTAATGTTTTGATCGTCCATCCATTGATCATCATAATAATGATAAGTTACATTAGTATTTATTATTTTATTTGTCCATGATATCCCACTTACAACCTGATTTTGTGGAACATAGGTTAAATATTTGTCGGTTAAATCAAAATCACCGGTTGATGCATCAAATTCGGCAATTTGAGAATTTGCAAATGTATAATTAGCAAAAATATTAATATTTGAATTTATTTGATAAGAGATATCTAATTCAGCTCCATAAATATTTACTTTACTAATGTTTTGTTTTATTCTTACAGGTTTTAAACGACTACCCATCATTAACGAATCTCCTGTGCTTACATAATACATAAAATCATGCCCAATAGAATAATAAACAGATGGTGAAATTTTTAATTTATTCTTGATATTTATATCACCTCCAATTTCAAAATTATCAAGTGTTTCTGCCTCTAAATTAGGGTTTGCCTGTTTAAAACCTCCTGCAATAAATCCTGAACGACTTAGGTCGTCTAAAGTTGACGGACGAAAACCTTGTGAGTAAGAGATATAGGTTCTGAAATTTTTGTTAAACAGATATTGAGCCGAAATTTTAGGACTTATTGCCGACCATGTATGCTCATCAAGATTTTCATTAACTAGGCTTGTTAATATACTTGTTGCATTAGTTCCGTCAGTTATGTAATATGCTCCATCATAAAAATTAGCGAAGTCATATCTTAATCCGGCTATAATTTTAATTTTATTGTTAAGAAGATTTAATTCATCTTGTGCATAAAAAGCAAAAGTATTCATTTTGCCTTTGTTTGTTACAACATCGGTTGATGTTTGATAATTATCATTGCCGTCAACGCTTCCGTGTTTAATGTCAAATCCTGTAGTTATTAAATTGTGTTGACCAAATTTATGCGATGCATTAAACATTGTTCCCATATCAATACGTTTAGAGCTTACATCATAACATTTGTAGTAAATTGATCCACTCTTCATTTTTATAGATTCGTTTAGTCTGTAAAATGGTTCATCTCTATAATAAACAATAGCATTCATTTTTGTTTTGCCTATTTCTCCTTTATAATTAAGACTGCCTGAATATGTTTTATGCTGAAAGTTGCAACCGTCTTTATCATAGATTTTAACACCTGTGCCTCGTTGGTCGTCATAGTAGTTTAATTTCAATTCAATATTATTAAATTTGTTGAAGTCGTAGCCTAATTTAGTGCCTGCAGCATACTCTTGTAAGTTTGATTTAATGTCGTTTGAATCTCTTTCACTTTCAGGAGTAGCATTATATCCGTCACTTTGTCGATAGAAGCTGTTAACATCCCAGTATAAACCTTGACTTTTATCATCACTTTGTCTGCCTGAAATATTTATTTTAGTCCCAATAGTATTGTAAGTGCCATATTCTGAACTTATTCCTCCCGAAAATTTTTGAGTTGGTTTTTTAGAGATAAAGTTGATAACTCCACCCATTGCATTACTGCCATATAATGAAGAGCCGGGTCCTTTTGTAATTTCTACTTTTGAAATTTGGTTTAAATTCATTAAGTTCCAGTTTACCGAACCACCGTCAGACTTATTAATTGGAACACCATCCATCAAAATTAAAACTCGTGATTGCTCGCTACCACTAAGTCCCCTCATGCTAACATTTGTATTGTGACTAAATATTCCCAGTGGGCGACTTACGTATGTTCCCGATATGGTTTTTAATAAATCGTCGGCACTTTCAATTGGGTTTGATTTGATTTTGTTTAATGAAATTAACTCAACTCTTTGTGGTATATCTTCAATGTTTTGCTGTGTCTTAGTTGCTGTGATTACTACTTCTTTTGTTTCTACACTGATTCCTTCAATAGAAAAATTTAATGTGTAGGTTTTATTCCCAGTAATATTTATTTTTTTATTTACTTTTTTATATCCTATAAAACTAACAGTTAAATTATAAGTTCCTTTTTCTAGATTCTCAAACTTATAAATACCGTCAGTGTTTGTAATAGTTCCGTTATTGGTTTCATCTATTACAACATTTGCTCCGGTTAAAGCTTTGTTTGTTGAAGCATCGATAATTTTCCCGGTTATTTCTTGTGAAATGGAAAGAAAAGGGATTAATAATGTAAATAATAGGAGTAATTGTTTTTTCATTTTTTTATTTCTTAAAAATTAGTTTATATTTGGTTATGTTTTATTTTGCATAACGCAGACAAACATATTATTTAATTTTTTTATAAAATATGATAATTATCATTAATTGATTTTTTTTGATAATTTATTAAGTAGAGACAAGACAATGCCTTGTCTCTATATATTTGCAGAGTTAATCAAATTATTTTTTTGCAAATTGTTTAAAATCGTCCTGTATTTTATCAAAAGTACTTGTGTATGAAGGGATAACAGATGGTTGTCCGTTTTCTTCCATAATTTTAACACCCTTTTCTTTATTTAATAAGAATTTAGTGAAAGCCTCTGCAGCAGGTTTATTTTTAACATTTTTTAAAATTGTTACACCATAAACCATTGCTTCACCTTTATGTGTTATTTTTTCACCGGGTTTTCTCCCGTTAACTTTAACAGAGACTGTTGAATAATATTCGCCTAACTCAGGATTTTTAAGATTAACAGAATCGGGTAATATTAAGAATTTTAAATTATGTTGCTCGGCTACAGAGCGATAAAGATAAATATAATCGATTGCATTAGCTTCAAGAAGACTAAGCAAATCAACTTCTTTTGGTCGCATGTAGTTAAGGTCTTTTGCCAAAAGTTTTTTAGCAAGTCCGTTTTGTTTGTAATACTTTTCGGCAAGTTTTGACGTTAAAACTGCACGATAGCCACAAGGGTCTGAATTTGGGTCTGATCTACCAAAAGCAACATCTTTTTTCAGTAAAATTTTATACCAATTGTCTTTATTAATCTCATTTGCATAATGCGATTTTTCATTATATACAATTGCCATTTCATTGCTTGCAAATTTTATGTTCCAATCAGCATAATCAGGTATTAACAAGTTATTAATTACTTTATAATCAGCTGATGCCATAATATCACAATCTTGATTTAAGTCTGTTATTTTCCGGGCACATTTTCGACTCCCTGCTGGTTCTAACACTACTTTTACGTTTGGATATTCTTTGTTAAATTCTGTAGCGATTTGTTTAAAAGGAACTGATAAACTTCCTGCATGAAAAATCACTAATTTTCCTGAAATGGTATTATCGTCTTTTTTGGTTTTATTGTTAGTGTTGTTACACGAAACAGACAAAGTTAAAACAAGTAATATTGAAATTAGTTGTTTTGATTTTTTTAGGATTATTCTCATAGTTCTTTTGAGTTGTTTAACTGAATAGATATCATAAAAAAAGTTTATCTATTTAAAATCATTTAGATGGTTAAAGAATTTTTTTACTGTTTTTTTTATTGTAATATCAATTTCTTTATGAAGTTCGTCATAGGCTTTAATAAGATTTTTCCCTTCTTCGGTGAGGGTTGTTGTTCCTCCACTTTGACCGCCACGGTGTTTTTCTACTAAGTTGAATCCTAAAACTTCTTCTGCTGTTTTTATGTTTCCCCAAGCTTTTCTATAACTTATTCCTATTGTGTTGACTGCTGATTGCAATGAACCTTTTTTGTCAATTTCTTTTAAGAGATTGATTTTGCCATCACCTAAAATATTTTCTTCTTCTTTTGAAACTAACCAGATTTTATATTTTAAGAAAACATTATAATATTTATCACCTTTAGAACCTGCCATAATTTTTTAAATTCGTTATGTAATTACAAACATAACATAATATATAATAAAAAGAAAATAAATATTATTTTCTTTTTATTATGCTAAATTATCTGTATAAACAGCGATATGATGTGTCTTCTGAGACTTGAACTTTGAATTTTTTATCTTTATCAACAATAAAAGTCTCAAATTCTTTATATTCTTTCCATTCGTTACTATCTGGTAACATAACTTTCATTATACCTGAAGTTACAGTCATGTGCTCAATTGTAGAAGTTCCAAATTCGTAGTCTCCTTTAGCCATTACACCAATTGTAGCCGGACCATCAGAAGTTTCAAATGCCATTGACATTACTTTTCCGTCGAAGTATTCGTTTGTTTTGAACATAATAAAATATTTTATAGAATTAAAAAAAAGGCTGTTAACAAAAATTAACAGCCTTCTAAGAAAAAAAATTATTAGTAAATGCCTTGATCAACCATTGCATTGGCAACTTTAAGGAAACCTGCAACGTTAGCACCTTTTACATAATTTGTATAACCATCTTTGGTACCATATTTCACACAAGAATTGTGAATTTCAGTCATTATGTGTTTTAATCTTTCGTCAACTTCTTCTTTTTTCCAGTTATATTTCATAGTGTTTTGAGACATTTCAAGACCAGAAACAGCAACACCACCAGCATTAACAGCTTTACCGGGAGCAAATAATAATTTGTTCTCAATAAATGTTTCAACAGCTTCAGGAGTACAACCCATATTAGAAACTTCAGCAATCATCATAACGCCATTTTCAACTAATTTTTTAGCGTCATCACCGTTAAGTTCGTTTTGAGTAGCACATGGTAAAGCGATATCACATTTTGCTTCCCAAGGTTTTTTACCTTCATAGAAAACAGCGCCGGGGAATTCGTCAGCATATGGTTTAACAACGTCATTACATGTAGCTCTAAGTTCTAACATATAATCGATTTTTTCACCAGAAATACCATCTTTATCATAGATGTAACCATCAGGACCTGAAATAGTAACAACTTTACCGCCAAATTCAACAACTTTAAGAGCAGCACCCCAAGCAACGTTACCGAAACCTGAAATAGCAACAGTTTTACCTTTAAAAGAATCTCCTTTTGTTGCTAACATTTCTTTTGCAAAATAAATTGCACCAAAACCGGTTGCTTCCGGTCTGATTAAACTACCACCCCAGTTTAAGCCTTTTCCTGTTAAAACGCCTGTATTTTCGCGAGCTAATTTACGATACATTCCGTATAAGAAACCAATTTCGCGACCACCAACACCAATATCACCGGCAGGTACGTCAGTTTCTGGACCAATAACTCTCCAAAGTTCTAACATAAATGATTGGCAAAAACGTTGAATTTCAGCGTTTTATTTACCTTTAGGGTTAAAATCAGTTCCTCCTTTTGCACCACCCATAGGTAATGTAGTTAAACTGTTTTTGAATATTTGTTCGAACCCTAAAAATTTTAAAATACTTAATGTAACACTTGGGTGAAATCTTAATCCACCTTTGTAAGGTCCAATTGCATTGTTAAATTGAACACGATAACCAATGTTTACATGAACATTACCATTATCATCAACCCAAGGTACTTTAAAAGTTAAAATTCTGTCAGGCTCTACTAGTCTTTCAATAATTTTAGCATCTTCAAATTGAGGATTTTCATTGTAAACTTCTTCAATTGATTCAAGAACTTCTTTAACAGCTTGAAGATATTCTAATTCTCCAGGGTGTTTTTTTTCAAGATCGTTTAAAATTTGATTTACATTCATTTTATTATTTTTTTTTAATTTATTGATTTATTGAACATTAAAGATAATAACGGTTTATTAACTTTATTTGGCAAATGTTAATTATTAATTTGGTTTTTCCAAACAATTATTTATGATTAATATCATATTTTTTTTTAATTAATTTTTGGTTTAAATACAACTCCTTTATTTTTTTTCCCGTCAATTTTTATTGTAATTTGCTCTTTAAAAATAATATGACGAATAAATTTACTTTCGTAGTTTGCTTCTTGGTTTTTTAAAAAGTCTAAATCGTAATAACCATCATTAATAAATGGGTTTATTGTGAAATAACCTACTTTAAAAGAAGTTAAGTTTTGAAAAAAATGAGTGCCTTGACTTGGGTCAATTCTGTAGTTTTCTAATCCTGCTTCAACAATTACTCTTGCCTGCGATATTTGTGACCATTTAACAGGTATTCCCAACCACGGATCGCTTGAGCCCCATCTTCCGGGACCCACTAACACATATGATCTATTATCTTTTATAAATTGCGAATTTAGTTTTTCTATTTCCAAAACAATATTTTTACTCTCGGCTGCTTTAAATACTTCGGGTTTTACATAAATAAAGTCGTGTATATCGTTAATTGTTCCATTGCCGAGAGCAGAATTTGAATATATAATTGTGTCTTCTTCTTGAACATTGTTAATATTAAAATTAATAGTTTCTTTATCTTCAACAATTGGTCTTATTTGTAAGAAATTAAATATTCTAGGCGAGTTTTCTGGTGTATTTAAATTAACGGCAAATTCAATTTCAATTGGATTGTTTAATTCTTTCTGACCAATTTGTAAAAGATTATTTAAAATTTCGGCTAAAGGAAATGTGTTGTATTTCAGTATGTTTGCAAAAGTAATAATTTTTTTTCCTTTAACATTTGTGCCTTCTCTAATCATATCGTTTTCATGGTCGTAAGTAGAGATAATATTTTTTAATGAGTTATCATTTTCTGCATCTTTTAATTTTAACTTTAATAAGTTTATCTCTTCATTTATTGATGGTTTGAAATTATTAAGATTTAAATCGAGAGCAAAGAATTCTTTTTGAGTGCTTTGTATCGACATTTTAGGGGTTGACAATTGAATAATTTTTTTAGGATATTTTGGGGAGAATCTTAAAGATACACCGCCATCAACAATTGTACGACCTAATCCAAAAGCAATATTTGCTATACCATCTTCGGGTTTTTCGGGGGAAATAGGATAAAAATTAATTGAGCGTGCTACTCCTGAAAAAGTGGGGTAGAATTTATCTCCAAATTTTGTTCCACATACTTCTTGTAATATTATAGCCATTTTTTCTTCATCAATAACATTTGAAGTAGCTTCCATATATGCTTTACTGCTTTTGAAATAGACAGAAGCATAAACACTTTTGATAGCTGTTGTTAGCGATGCCATCATTTTTCTCATGTTTGTTTTGTCGTTTGGAATCATGTAAGTAGAATACACACCGGCAAAAGGTTGGTAGTGAGAATCTTCAAGTAAGCTTGATGATCTTATAGCTATTGGATTGTTAATATATGAGATGAATGTTTTCAGATCCTCAATTATTGATTTGGGGAGTTTTGATTTAACAAATCGTTTTAGAATTCTTTCATCATCTTTTACTGACAATGCAAATTTATATAAGTTGTTAGTTTCCATAAATTCGTCAAAAATATCAGTGCAGATAACGAGAGTTCTTGGAATAGAGATAAATACTTTTTCGTAATCATATATTAACTGATATTTTTTTATTAAAAAATCTATAAAAGCAAGACCTCTTCCTTTACCACCAAGTGAGCCTTCACCAATTCTTGAAAATATTAAATATTCGTCAAAATTATCTTTATCAAATTTGGAAATAATACCTCTTCCTTTATTAAGTCGGAATCTCAAAATTTCATTGTAAACAAAAGTTCTTATTTCAGAAAGATTTTCAAAGTCTTCAGGATTGTAAGATCTTAATATTTGAGCAATTGAAAATAATGCACGTGCATTTAGCCAACGGGAAAAATCGTTTTTGTTAATATGATAAAGAATTGATTCTTCAGGGACTTCTAATATTTTTTTTTGAAAATCTTTAAGGTCCTTAGCTCTTGCTATTTCTTTACTAGATTTTTTTGTTCTAAAAACAAAATCACCAAAAGCTAAGCGCCTGAATAAATAATTACGTAACTCGAGGGATAGGGTTTTTGAGTTTTTATCGATAAAACTAACACCTATTTTCTTTGCAATTTTTGCATTCTTTGTTTCTGACGACTGAAGTAAAAAAGGTAAATGTTTGTTGTCTGACCTTATTTTTTTGAAAAGTTTAACGCCTGCTTGTTCATCAACAATCCCATCTTTTTTAAACCTCGTATCTGAAATAACACCTAATAAATTATTTCTGTATTTTTCGTACAGTTCAACAGCTTCGTTATAATTTGTTGCAAGAAGAATTTTTGGTCGCCCACGTTTTCTCAGCATTCGTTGGTGAGCATTTAATCCTTCTTTCATAAAGGCTTGTGATTGTTTTAATACAATTTTATAAATATTAGGCAAATAACTAGAGTAAAATCTTATTGAATCTTCGACAAGAAGTATTGTTTGAATTCCAACAATTTGAACATCATGTTCAACATTCATCTTATCTTCAATAAGTTTAATTATTGCAAGCAATAAGTCTGCATCACCTAGCCAACAAAACACATAGTCAATAGCACTAAGGTTTTCTTGAGCAACTTTCAGTCTAACTTCACGCGAGAATGGGGTTAATACAACTATAGGGATGTTTTGAAATTTATCTTTTATTTGTTTTGATAATGCGAAAGCGTCAATTTCACGAACACTAAGCATGGTTATTACTAAGTCAATATCTCCTTTATCTAAAATCCGAAAAGCTTTCTGCGCCGAACTTGCCTGGATAAATACAGGAGGATATCTTAAGTTAAGGGAAACATATTCGTTAAATATTTGTTCATCAATCCTACCGTCTTCTTCGAGCATGAATGCATCATAATTACTACAGATAAGCAAAACCTTATAAATTCGTTTTTGCATAAGTAGTTTAAATGGGGTTTCGTTTATGTAGTATTTTTTTGTCTCTAGAAATTTCTTAAAAAGTAATGGCATGATTTTAAATTTTAACCTTCGATGTAAAATTACACAATTTTTTTTAAATGTTTTTTGGTTTTTTAAATGTTTTGATTTATACTTGCAAAATAAATCCAGAATACGGTGATAAGGCATTTGTCTTATTTTCTCAACCTTATTAATCCATTTCGTATTGAAATAATAAACTAATCAAAATATTCATTTAATAGAATTTTTATGTATGATATTCTTGAGCTGAACAAGAAAGTTGTTTCAGAATTAAAAGAAATTGCTAAGCAATTAAAAGTAAAAAGAATTGATTCTCTCCGAAAGCAAGATCTGATTTACCAAATTTTAGATCAACAAGCTATTTCTGCTACAGGAGGAATTAAAATTGAAAAAAAAGCTAATAATAGTAGCCCAAAACCTAAACAAAGAATTTCCGGATCAAGACCTAGAACACGAACAAAAATTCAGGAAAATGTTGAAAAAGAAACAATTATTAAAAAACCTGTAATTGAAAAAGTAGAAAAGGAAGCAGTTGTAGAAGAAGTTGCTGTAAAGGAAGAAAAAGTTGAGAAAAAATTTGAGAAAAATGTAATATCAAAATCATATTCAACTAGCAAAGCAACAAATATTACTAACACAAACAGACAAAATAGTAGCGACAGACCATATAGAAAAAGAAGTTATGACAAGAAAGATAATATTGATTTCGATTGTGTAATTACTAATTCAGGTGTTTTGGAAGTAATGCCTGATGGTTATGGTTTCTTACGTTCTTCTGATTATAACTATTTGAATTCTCCCGATGATATTTATGTTTCACAATCACAGATTAAATTATTTGGATTAAAAACAGGAGATACTGTAAAAGGAACAATTCGTCCTCCAAAAGAAGGTGAAAAATATTTCCCATTAATTAAAATTCAGGAAATAAATGGAACTCAACCTGAAGCTATTAGAGACAGGGTTCCTTTTGATTATTTAACACCTTTATTCCCAGATCAAAAATTTCAATTAACAGGACATGCCAAAGACAGTTTGTCAACTCGAATTGTTGATATGTTCACACCAATTGGAAAAGGGCAAAGAGGGTTAATTGTTGCTCAACCAAAAACAGGAAAAACTGTTCTTTTAAAAGAAATTGCAAATGCTATTGCTGCTAATCACCCCGATGTATATTTAATTATTCTTCTTATCGACGAACGTCCTGAAGAGGTTACTGATATGTCTCGTAGCGTTAATGCAGAGGTTATTGCATCGACTTTTGATGAACCTGCCGATAAACATGTAAGAATTGCAAATATTGTTCTTGAAAAATCGAAACGTTTGGTTGAAAGCGGACACGATGTGGTTATTCTCCTCGATTCAATTACAAGATTAGCTCGAGCCTATAATGCTGTTTCACCGGCTTCAGGCAGAGTTTTGTCTGGTGGTGTTGATGCTAACGCTTTACAAAAACCTAAAAGCTTTTTTGGTGCTGCCCGTAATATTGAAAATGGAGGTTCTTTAACAATTTTGGCAACAGCCCTAACCGAAACAGGTTCGAAAATGGATGATGTTATTTTTGAAGAATTTAAAGGTACAGGTAATATGGAATTACAACTTGACAGGAAACTTTCTAACAAACGAATTTATCCTGCTGTTGACCTTAATGCATCGAGTACTCGTAGAGAAGATTTATTACTTGATAAAGAGATGCTAAATCGTATATGGATTTTACGTAATTATCTTGCTGATATGAATCCTCTTGAAGCAATGTCTTTTTTAACAGATAGAATGAGAAAAACATCGAGCAATGAAGAGTTTTTGATTTCAATGAATGATAAATAATAGTTTATAATATGAAAAAAAAATGCGAGTTTTTAAACTCGCATTTTTTTTTGATTGAATTTGATTTATTCTTGTTCTTTAATTTTTATTAGACTTGCTCCACTTTTAATTCCAACCCCTTTTAAAGCAGGATTGCCTGAATATTTAATTTTACTATTGCCTTTTGCTTCTACAGTAAGTTCTTTGCTTACATTT
>QMPG01000047.1 GCA_003648455.1 Bacteroidota bacterium | reverse complement strand
TAATAAACGGTTTAAAAAGATTAGAATACAGAGGTTACGATTCTGCCGGAATTGCTCTCTTAAACGGGAATAGCCGTATATATAAATGTAAGGGCAAAGTTAGCGATTTAGAAAATTTTGTTAAGGATAAAGATATTTCAGGTTCAATAGGAATGGGGCATACAAGATGGGCAACTCATGGTGAACCAAATAATATAAATGCTCATCCTCACAAGTCACAAAATGGGCATTTTGTTGTTATTCATAATGGAATAATTGAAAATTACTCTCGTCTAAAATCAAAATTAGAAAAAAGAGGCTACTCATTCCAAAGCCAGACAGACACAGAAGTTTTAGCAAATTTAATTGAATACATATACCTAAAAGGTAAAGTTAGTGGTGAAATTGCTGTTCGTTTAGCTTTAACAAAAGTAATTGGAACCTATGGTTTAATTGTTGCTTGCGAAGAAGAGCCAAATCAATTAATTGCTGCACGAAATGGAAGCCCTTTAGTTATTGGAATTGGCAAAAAAGAATATTACATTGCTTCTGATGCTACACCAATAGTAGAACATACAAATAGTGTGATTTACCTGAACGACAATGATGTTGCAATAATAAAGAAAACAGAATTATCATTAAAAACAATATACAATAACAAGCAAATCCCAAAAGTTCAAACTTTAGATTTAGATGTTGACGAGATTGAAAAAGGTGGTTTTGACCATTTTATGTTAAAAGAAATATTTGAGCAACCACGTGCAATACTGGACACTTTTAGAGGAAGAATGTCTCCGAATAAATCTGATATTTATTTAGGCGGTTTATATAACGTCCTTCCAAAACTTATTGATGCAAAAAGAATAATTATTATTGGTTGTGGAACTTCATGGCACGCAGGTTTAGTTGGAGAATATTTGCTTGAAGAATATGCAAAAATACCAGTTGAAGTTGAATATGCCTCAGAATTTAGATACAGAAAACCAATAATTTTTAAAGACGATGTTGTTATTGCAATAAGTCAGAGTGGTGAAACTGCCGACACCTTAGCCGCAATTAAATTAGCAAAAGAATCCGGAGCATTAGTTCTTGGTATATGCAATGTTGTTGGTTCGAGCATCCCAAGGATGACCGATGCAGGAGTTTACACTCATGCCGGTCCTGAAATTGGAGTTGCTTCAACAAAAGCATTTACTGCTCAAGTTACAATTCTAACAATGATGGCAATGTTGTTAGGGAAAGAACGCAATTCCCTATCTCAAGAACAATATGAAAATTTAATTGCGGAATTAACAAAAACACCTGACAAAATAAACTCAATATTAAAACATTGTGATAAAATTAAAACGATTGCTGCAAAATATAAAGATGCTACAAATTTCTTATATTTAGGAAGAGGATATTTTTTCCCTGTTGCTTTAGAAGGTGCTTTGAAATTAAAAGAAATTTCATATATACATGCAGAAGGTTATCCTGCTGCCGAGATGAAGCATGGACCAATTGCTTTAATTGATGAGAAAATGCCTGTGGTTGTTATTGCAACTAAAGATAAATCTTATGAAAAAATTGTAAGCAATATTCAAGAAATAAAAGCCAGAAAAGGTATTGTAATTGCTGTTGTTACTGAAGGCGACACTGTTATTAAAAATTTGGCCGACCATGTTATTGAAATACCGGATTCTGACCAAGCTTTAGCACCTCTTATCACAGTTGTGCCTCTTCAATTATTATCATATTATATTGCCGTAATGAGAGAATGTAATGTTGACCAACCAAGAAATTTGGCTAAATCTGTTACTGTAGAATGATAATATAATTTATAGAATAAATACGCTTGCTAAAAAATCTTAAACAGTTTTATTTAGCAAGCTTTTTTTATTTATTAAATCAACTAAATATTTGTTTTTCAAGCTTTTTTTCAAGAGCTCAATATGATGTTGATTGTGGGTATCCGACCCAATAAAATCAACCATATTATTTACAATTAATTTTTCAGCCATTTTTTTTGCTTGAGCAGAATACCCCCCAACTAACGAATTAATGTTTATCTGCAATAGAATTCCTCTGTCTTTCAAATCATGGTAATTTTTAAGATTATTGTTCCAAAAAGTATATCTTTCCGGATGTGCAAGAACAGGCTTATAAGCCAAGGTTTGCATCTTAAAAACTATTTCTTCAAAAACCTGAGGTTTATTATAAAAAGGCAATTCAAATAATAGATACTTACTGCCAAAAGTAAGTAATTTCTCATTCGCTAATCTTTTCTGAAATTCAAAATCAATATAATATTCAGCTGCGACTTCTATCTCGATATCAATATTAGCTTTTTCAACTTGTTCTTTAAGAAGAGAAAAAGCCTTTGTTATTTTTTCATTTGTATTTCGATATAAGTCATTATCAGAATGAGGAGTTGTAACTATTTTCTTAAATCCCAAGTCTCTCAAATTATTAATTAAAGACAAAGATTGTTTCATTGATGCCGAACCATCATCAATTCCGGGAACTAAATGAGAATGCACATCGGTTTCCAAATCTGAGAAATCAGACAAAACTCTATCTTTATGAAAAAAATTGAACAAATTAAAAACTACCTTTCTATATATTGATTTTCATAATATTTTTCATACTCTCCCGAAATAATATTATCAAGCCATTCCTGATTGTCTAAATACCAATCAACAGTTTGCTCAAGCCCCTCTTTAAAAAATACAGAATGTTTCCATCCCAATTCTTTTTGTAATTTTGAAGAATCTATAGCATAGCGCAAATCATGACCTGCTCTATCTTTCACAAAAGTAATAAGCTTTTCAGATGTTCCAGGCTCTCTTTTTAATCTATTGTCCATTATTTTACATAACTGGTGAATAAGATCAATATTTGTCCATTCATTATTTCCTCCAATGTTGTATGTATGCCCTACTTCACCTTTATGAAAAATAATATCAATAGCTTTTGCATGATCTTCAACATAAAGCCAATCACGTATATTTTCTCCTTTTCCATAAATTGGTATAGGCTTACTATTTTTAATATTATTAATTGCTAAAGGGATTAACTTCTCAGGGAATTGATTGGGCCCGTAATTGTTTGAGCAGTTTGATATAACAACAGGCAATTTATATGTATTAAAATAAGCTCGCACTAAATGGTCTGAGCTTGCCTTTGACGCAGAATAAGGACTTTTGGGATCGTAGCTTGTTTCTTCGGTAAAAAGACCTTCGCTACCCAATGCACCATAAACCTCATCGGTTGATATATGATAAAACAGATTATCTTTTGCATTTTCTTTCCAAATATTTCGAGCTGCGTTTAGCAAATTTACTGTACCAATAATATTGGTATTAATAAATTCCATTGGGTTTAAAATAGACCTGTCAACATGTGATTCGGCTGCAAGATGAATTACTCCATCGAATTGGTATTCTTGAAAAAGTGTATCGATAAATTTACTATCGGTAATATCCCCTTTTACAAATTGATAATTCTCTTTTTTATCAATATCTGATAAATTTTCGAGATTCCCGGCGTAAGTAAGTTTGTCAAGGTTTACAACTTTATAGTCTGAATACTTATTTACAAATAATCGAACAACATGAGAGCCAATAAATCCTGCTCCACCGGTAATAAGAATAGTTTTTGACATTTATCTTAGTTTATAAAGTTAAAAAGTTTATAAAGTAATAAAACTACTTTTTATTTTCTAAATTATTTCTATAATACATCTCCCAGTTCCAGGCAGAAAGCAAAGCATCATCGAGAGTTTTTTCGGCTTTCCATCCTAATTCTGAATTTGCAAATTTTGTATCGGCATATACTTTCTCCACATCACCTTCTCTTCTACTAGTAATTTTATAGTTTAATTTTTGTCCTGAAACCTTTTCAAAAGTATTAATAACTTCAAGTACAGAGTTCCCTTTGCCGGTTCCTATATTAAAAAACTCAAAATCTGCAATATTATTATTTTTAAGTAATCGTTCTATAGCAATTACGTGAGATTTTGCCAAATCTACTACATGAATATAATCACGAATACAAGTTCCGTCCGGTGTGTTATAATCATCACCAAAAACGCTTAATTGTTGTCTTAATCCAATAGCTGTTTGCGTAATAAAAGGAACTAAATTGTTAGGAACACCCAAAGGTAATTCTCCAATTAAAGCAGAATCGTGTGCCCCAATGGGATTGAAATATCGTAAAGCTATGGCTTTAAAAATTTGACTTGCAATAGTTGTGTCTTTTATAATTTGCTCAGACACCTGCTTAGTATATCCGTAAGGTGAATTTGCTTCTTTAACAGGCGATTGCTCGGTAACTGGCAACTTGTCGGGTTGACCATAAACAGTGCAAGATGAAGAAAAAACCAAATTGCTTATTTTGTTTTTCTGCATTGCATTCAACAAATTTACCAATGATACAAGATTATTATTATAATATTTTAAAGGATTTGAGACAGATTCGCCTACTGCTTTAAATGCCGCAAAATGAATAACTGCTTTTATATCTCTATGTTTTTTAAATAGATTGTTGGTCTTTTCAGCATCACATAAATCAAAATTTTCAAAGATTGGACGTTCTCCGGTTATTTTCTGAATTCGATCGACAACCTTAATATCGGAATTCGATAGATTATCGACTACAACAACCTCAAAACCACTGTTCTGCAATTCAACAACTGTGTGCGAACCAATATAACCAGTACCACCAGTTACTAAGATTTTATTTTGCATGAAAATTATTTTTTTTAATAAGTACTTTTGCAAAGATAATATTTACAACTAATTATACATAACTTTATAGCTAATGATAAATATTTAAAAAAATAAATAATAATCAGCTATTGAAATGAGTTAGTTTTTTTGTAATTTTGTTATATAAAAAATATGAGATTTTGGAAATAAGTAAACATATAAAAGAATTATTGTTTTTTTACGATTGCGTGATAATCCCTGATTTTGGCGGTTTTGTATCTAATTACCATTCTGCAGAGATTAATATCACCCAAAATTCATTCAAACCTCCTAAAAAAGATATTCTTTTTAATAAAAACCTCATCTATAATGATGGGCTTTTAATAAACCATATAGCTTCAAGTGAAAAAATCAGTTATTCAGAAGCAAAAAATATAACTTCTGAGTATGTTCAAGATATTACATATAAACTTGAAAATGGTGAAAAAATAATTTTTAAAGATTTAGGTTGTTTTTACTTTGACAAAACACAAAATTTACTTTTTGAGCCTGATTTATCAACAAATTATTTAATTGATTCTTTTGGATTGTCATCTTATCAATTCCCGGTAATCAATAACGATTTTAACACACAAATAGAAACTAAGTTTAAAAACAAAGAAGCTGTAAATAAATTTATTGCTAATAAAACAACAAAGCGCATTTTGATTAGCATACCTATTATTGCTGCACTTTCGTTAATCCCACTAAACCCTTATTTTTTGAAAGAATCTGGTGTGAATTTTTCAAGTTTTAACCCTACAAACAGAGTCGAACAAGAAACAATTAAAACCAATGTACCTCAACAAAAAATTGAAATAAGCAACGTTATTGATGAGACCACAAACAAACGCAATGCTTTGTTTTATGGGAATAATACTGAAACAAAAAACAACACAAAAATATTAAAAAACAAAAAATATTTTTTAATTGTAGGTAGCTTTAACAATTTGTTAAACGCAAAAAAATTCCAAAAGCAGCTTATTACTGAAGGTTTTAATCCTGAGATACTTAACTCAAATTCAAAATATAGAGTGTCTATTGAACATTTCAACGACAAAAATACTGCACTAAAAAAGTTAACAAGTATTAGAAATCAAAAAAACAAGTCTGCTTGGTTGTTAACAAAATAATTTTGTAAAAATCTGAGTTCGATATAAGATAAAAGTTTATTTATTAAAGCCACGTAATTTTATAGCTGTTAAAACCTTTTTTGTGTATAAAGGAAAATCATTATTCATAATCCAATTATAATAGCTTGGTTCTTTTTTAAGCACTTCTTCGACAGGTTTCCCTTTGTGTTTACCAAAATTTATTACTTCTACTCCATTTTTATCGTAAACAATTCTACCGGCAAAATCTACATTTTTTGTTTGAGAAGAAAATTCACTTAATGCATCAACATCATTGATTATTGGTTTCGATTTTGAACCATCTGTGTCCTGATAATCTACATCTTTATACAAATCAAGCTGAGCCTTAAGCACCTCATAAGTTGCAAGAGTATCTGCTTCAGCACTATGAGCTTGTGTTAAATCTTTATTGCAATAAAATTTATATGCTGCTATTAATGTTCTTTTTTCCATTTTATGAAAAATTGATTGAACATCAATAAACTTTCTTTTTTTCATATCTATATCAACGTCGGCTCTTAAAAACTCTTCTACAAGAAGAGGAACATCAAACTTATTTGAATTAAATCCTGCAATATCACAGCCCTCAATAAATTTCGCAAGTGATTTTGCTATTGATTTAAATGTTGGTTCATCTTTAACATCTTCGTTGGTAATATGATGAATTTTTGTGGCTTCTTCAGATATTGGTATTGTTGGATTTAATCGCTTTGTTTTGATTTCTTCTTTTCCATCAGGACTAACTTTTACAATTGATATTTCAACTATTCTGTCATTAACTACATCCAAACCTGTTGTTTCAAGGTCAAAAAACACTATTGGTCTTTTTAAATTAAGTTGCATAAGTTAGAATTTAAATGATAAATAAATAAGTTAAAATTAAAGAGTTTATGCTTAACCCGAAAAATTCATAATTTTTCTACGCTTAAGAATTACCAACAAATTTGGTGTTTTTAAAACCCCAAATTTGGGTACTTCTAATACGGGGTTTACTTGCGTGAGCTCACCGCCAGCTGGCGGTTCGGTTCCCGCTTTACTTTCCACTATCCATCGCTAATTCATGCAATTCACTTCGTTTTTGCATGAATAAAGCGGGTTAAAATACATAAACTCTTTAATCTAATAATGACATTAATTGATACGTTATTCAGCTGGTTTTAGATATATTTGTTTTTCAATTTCTTTGTTTGCATCATTAGCTGTAATAGTTATTTCTTCCTCAAAACCTTCTTTTGCTCCATCAAATCTCACTTCAAGTTTATATTTTCCGGGGTACAAAGACATATATGTCAGCCCTTCATCAACATTATATCGCCCATAAATATTACCATACTGATCGTAAAGAGTTACAAATACTTTTAGATAATCACTTGAATAAGGAACTGATGAACTTTCTGTTCCAACAAAAATATATGCTAATAAGAAAGCTGTTAGCTGAGATTCATCTCCTTCAGTTATACGATATATATCTAAATTACCAAGACCTTCCTTCCTGTTTGCTGCTATATAACCTACTTTACCATCTTTTGTGTAAGAAATTGTTGTGTTGTCGAATGGAGTATTAATTGGATATCCTAAATTGAAAGGATTAGACCATTCTTTTGTACTTTCGTTAAACACAGAATAAAATAAGTCATAGTCTCCAAGACTTTCATGTCCTTTAGACGAAAAATAAAGCTTTTTACCATCAGAAGTAACATTAGGAAAATTATCGTCATATTTTGTGTTTATGTTGCTCCCAATATTTTTAGGTTCACTCCATTGTCCTACAGAATTTTTTGTAACATAATAGATATCAAGCCCACCATATCCTCCATCTCTATCGCTTGAGAAATAAATTGTATCTCCACTTGAGGTTATGCACGCTCCTCTTTCAACTCCATCTGTGTTAAATGGCAATACATTTTCATCTTTAATATATTTACTACCTTTTTTATATGCATACTGAATATCGTTTGACGCGTAATCGCCATCAACATGCATCATTAATTTACTACCATCTGCAGATAACCCAACAACATCTTCATTATCGAAAGTGTTTATAGGAAGTTCAATTGATTGATTCCATGATTTTTTTTTCGCTTTGCTAAGATAAATGTCTGAAATATTGCTTTCCAATTCTTTTACATATCTTCTATTTGATGAATAAACAAGATATTTACCATCTTCAGTAACATAAGGGCTATAATCGTCGAATTCAGAATTAACTGTCGAATCTAATCTTTCGAATGTTACATTTTTAGGGTTATTAAGAATTTCAAGTGAGTAATAACACATTTCAATAAGTCTGTCACATTTATGAATTACATCGTCGTTAACTCCCGTTTGTTTATAGTTATATAAAGCTTCAACAGCTTCGGTAAAACGATATGCATACATATATGCCCTTCCAAGATAGTAATATGCTAATCGAGGGAAATTATTATGACTAACGACAAATTCAAGATAAGGAATACCTGCTGTCTTATCAACATTTGATTCTGTATAACAAACACCAATCCTTAAATTATAGGTAATATTTGTCTTGTCGTTAATATATAGCTTTAAATAGTTATCAAGAGAGAACTCATAATCTTTATCTCTATAACTATTTTCAGCATATTTTTTTAATAATGAAAGATTCAAGTCATCTTCTTGTGCCGATAAATTATTAGAATTAAATAATAAAATTATTATTAAAAATAAACCAATATATCTTATATTTATCTTCATCGACATTAAAATTCTAAATTATAAATACTTAATTAATATACAAAAATAATTTTTTTATAAAATAAAAGAAAGATAATACAAAAAAAAATAGAGAAATCATTAAGATTTCTCTATTAATAATTATTTATTTGATAAAATACTATGCATTTATCATCATTGGCATTAATAACATAAGAACATCTTCATCCTCATTTTCTTTATCGAGAGGCAATAAAATTCCTGCTCTTGATGGGTCAGATAACTCAAGAATTACATCAGAAGATGATAAATTGGATAATATTTCAACTAAAAACACTGATTTGAAACCAATTTCCATGCCTTCTCCCTCATATTGACAATTAATTCTTTCTACAGCTGATATTGAAAAATCAATATCTTGAGCTGAAACTGTTAATTGATTTGCTTTAATGTCTAATTTTATAAGATTGCTGGCTTGATTTGAGAATACCGAAACTCTCTTTAGAGTGTTATAAAATGCTACTCGGTCAATAGTTAATTTATTTGGATTTTCGGTAGGAATTACTGTTTGATAATTTGGATAATTGCCTTCAACTAAACGACATACCAATTTATAATCAGCAAACTCAAAGAATGCATTTTTGTCATCAAACTCAATTTTCACTAATTGTTCATCTTTTGGTATAATATTTTTTAAAAGAGAAGCCGGCTTTTTAGGTAAAATAAATGAAGACGTAAAATCCGCTTTAACATCCGTTCTTCTGTATCTAACCAATTTGTGAGCATCTGAAGCAACAAAAGTTAAATCCTCTGGTGATAATTGAAACAACACACCATTCATAACAGGTCTTAATTCGTCGTCGGCAGTAGCAAATAATGTTTTACTAACTCCATTTAAGACTACTTCGGAATTAACTTGAATTGAATTGCTTTGCTCTTCTTTTAAGCTTGGTAATTGTGGAAAATCATCTCCACTTTGGCCAACAACACTAAATTTCCCATTTTCAGATAAAATATCTACTTTTAAATTTTCGGTATTAACATTGAAAGTTAATGGTTGTTCTGAAAATTCCTTTAAGATATTTGTTAATCTCTTTGCATCAATTGCAATGTTTCCTTCTCCTGAAAAATTTTCAATGTCAATTGATGATATTAGAGTAGTCTCTAAATCTGATGCTGTAACAACCAACTTATTATCAGACAATTGAAATAAAAAATTGTCGAGAATTGGCAAGGTGTTTTTCGAACTTATAACTCTACTAACTGCTTGTAAATGATTTAGTAGTACTGTACTTGATATTACAAAATTCATAGCTTTCTATTTTATTTTTTTCAAATTTACCAAAAATTTTATCTTTTTAATTATTTTTTTGTTAAAAAATAATTAATATTCTTCATTATAGGGTCAAAAACATAATATTGTGCGAAAACCAAGTCTTGATCATTATTAAAAACTGCGTACATATTGTCAGGATCATACTTTAATTTATTCCCAAACCTATCGGTGTGACCTTCGCTAGTTTTTTTATATGTTTTAACAGATTTCACATTTCCATTAACATCTTCAAGTGTTATTATATATTCGGGCTGGCTTGCAATAATTGAATCTTTTTTCTGTTTTTCAATATTTGAATAAAACTTATTAAAATTTATTCTTTTAAAATGTGCTAAATATGTTTTTACAGATAATGTATCAAAATTTACTACTTTCTCATCTTTAAAATCATGCAATTCAAATCTATTATTATGCAAATTAATGATTTTAAAAGATTTATTTGGTTTTGATGGTATATTAACTGATACTGACGAAATGCTACCAAAACTATTGTTAAAAATTGCTTGAGACCTCCAGTCATAAATGTTTGTAAAATATCTGGTTGATAGATAACCTCTAAAACCTGGAATTTCCATAATAAATGGTTTTGATGAATTTTCAAGTAGCATATATGTTCCATATTGATCTTGAGTAGGTCCTCCAACATAATATGTTTTAATCAAATCTTCATCTTTATAGATTTCAATTTTGGTCGATTTTACAGCAAGGCTCTTAATGATATTTTGTTCAGCAGCTTTTGGCACAGGCGATTTTACACTAATTCTGTTTATCGTTTTTAACAGAAGGTTGATAACATCGCGACGAGCAATATATTTCTGATTAACTATCCATTGATTATTTTGCCGTTCTAATGTTACTTGATTATTTTCTTTATCAACTAAAAAAATCTTACTTATTGAAGCAGTATCTTCAATTGCAAAATCACGAAGCTCTTTTTTTATGGTACTATAAGAATTTGTAAGATAGAAAAACACAGCAATAATAAATAGCACTATTACGATAATGATTGTTGTCTTGTTTTTTTTCATTTATCAAAATTTAAGTTAAAATATTATTAATCTTTTATTAATTATTTATGATTACAATCTAGTATATTTTCTTTTTCTTATTAGGATTAAAATTATTCCAATAATAATAATTACAAGAATTGGTAATACTGTGTTAACAATTTGCCATTTGAGACGTTGATTACTTATTTTTGTTTTATCGAGCAATCTTAATTTTATTTCTCTTGAACGAACTTTCATCAAGCTCGAATTTCCTACAAGATAATCTATTGCGTTTAATATAAATTCTTTATTACCAAAAGTCTGTCGTGTATATCTATCGTAACCTAATGGGTAGGGAATAACTTTTTTCCCGTAATGTCTGACCTGATTTTTTATAACATCTCCATCAGCAACAACAATCATTTTTGTTTCATCGCTCTTATACTTATATGCTATATCTTTATTCTTAACAATTTCTGCAGTTAATCTGTTTTTAAAAACAGATTCAAATTGACCTTCTAAAAGCACTGCTATTGGGACATTTCTCTTATTGAATTGTCGTTGATCGGGTTTTTCATCAACCATATCAAGACTAATTCTTACCGGAGCATTAACGACTTTTGTGTAGTTTGAAGAATGTAACAATATGGTTTTTTTTACAGATGGGTTATTACCTACAGTATCAATACTGCTAACAAACTCTGTTTTTATTAAATTCAGATTTCGTGTTATTGGGTTTGTCTGTGAAGGTGAAATTAAAGGGAAAAACAACCATGGTGTAGGTGAAAATTTTGGTTGAGTTCCAACAACTGAGGTGTTTACAGGAATTATTGCACATTGAATATCTTCAATGAGGTTTGGGTTAATTCTAACTCCATACTTAAACAGCTGATCGTCAATATTTATATTGTTTGCCAGTGCTATTGTTGAATTAGAATAGGCTAAACTGTCAATATCAGTTTTAACAGCATCTACTAACCACAAAACCTTACCTCCATTCATTATAAATTGGTCAATAATGAATTTATCTTTTTCATTAAAAGCAGAATCTGGTTTAGCAATAATAATTAACGAGTATTTATTGTGTTTTAATGAATCTCTCAGACTATTTAATTTATTATCGAGACGAACTCTTTTTACATTATAAAATTCTTTTAAAGAATTTGTTATATCAAGAACACTATTTTTATTTAGTTCTCCCTGACCCTCAATAAATGCAATTTCGGGCTTTAAAATTGTTGTTATTTTTTTTATTGAATTAGATAGTTTGTACTCTAACTCTTGAATAGATTCGTTTAAATTTTGCTCAGGAGAGGCATTTATATTATTGCTGAGAATGTTAACCGCTAATTCTTCGCCCCTATAACTAACTATTAATCCCGGGAAAATTATTTTTTGGGACTTAGTACCATCTTCTTCCTTAAAATTCAAATTTGTTGGTTGTAAACCTTTATCAAATAATTGGCGATATATTTCATTTCGTGTTTTTTTATCGCTACTCTTCGAAGGATTAATAAATTCATATTCAATATTATTTTTTGAATATGCTCTAAACTCATCGAGCATTTCTTTTGTAGACTTTTCTAATTGTTTAAACCCGGCAGGTAAGTCTCCTTTTAAATAAACCTTAAAATAAACTATATCGTTTAATTTTTTTAACAAATCTTTTGTTGGTTCAGAAATAGAATAACGTTTTTCTGCTGTTAAGTCAACTCGAACTATCACAAATGAAAAAATATAATTAACTAAAAGAATTATAAGCAGAGTTAATAATAGTTGTATAATATTTTGTTTTTTTACTTCTTTTCTTTTCATCGTTAAATTTTAATTATCTCACAAGGTTAACTATTAACTTTACAAACTTTCAATATTCAACTTCTTACCATTTTCGACTTTGTAAAACAATTTTTGTAAAAAGCAAAAAAATAATAATAATGCTAAGGAAATAAACAACATCTCGAATATCAATAACTCCTCTACTCATCGAAATATAATGTGCATTAATACCAAGGGCAAGCACTATTGAGCTTATATTTTGAAAAACACTCAATGTACTAATTGTTTCGAACCCAATAAAAAACACAAATGATATTATTAGTGCAAGAATGAAAGATATTATTTGATTTTCTGTTATTGAAGAAGAAAAAATTCCTATTGCAGAATAAATACTTGCTAAGAAAAACAAGCCGATATACGAGCCCCAAGTTCCTCCAACATCAATATTACCAACGGGACTTCCTAATAAATATACTGAATAGAAAAAAATAAGTGTTGGCAAAATTGAGAGTAAAACAATTACAAGCCCTGCAAAATATTTCGACAATATAATTTGAATCTCTGTTAAAGGACGAGTTAATAACAACTCAATTGTTCCTGTTTTTTTTTCATCGGCAAATAAACGCATTGTAACGGCAGGTACCAAAAACATAAAAACCCATGGTGCAATAAAAAACAAAGTATCGATGTTAGCATATCCACTATCTAACACATTAAATTGTCCTGGGAGTATCCACATTAAGAGGCTGTTTGCTAATAAAAAAACTATTATAACAATATATCCAATTAAAGAACTAAAGAATACGCTTATTTCTTTTCTAAACAATGTAAACATTCTATAAATTTTTGGTAGACAAAATTAATCTATTTTTTTTAAAAACCGCTTAAAAAAAATTAACGTTTAAACTTTACTTTTTATTTTATTGGCAGACAATAAAAAAGGCAGGAATAAACCCGCCTTTAAAAATTTTAATATAAAATAATTTAACCCGAAAAATTCATAATTTTTCTACGCTTAAGAATTACCAACAAATTTGGTGTTTTTAAAACCCCAAATTTGGGTACTTCTAATGCGGGGTTTACCGCTTTACTTTCCGCTATCCAT
>QMPG01000046.1 GCA_003648455.1 Bacteroidota bacterium | reverse complement strand
GAGCTCACGCAAGTAAACCCCGCATTAGAAGTACCCAAATTTGGGCTTATTAAAAACACCAAATTTGTTGGTAATTCTTAAGCGTAAAAAAATTATGAATTTTTCGGGTTAAGCTGCGAATAATCACCAAAAAAAGAAGAAAAGTAAAATTCTCAAAATAATAAAATCAAATAATTTTAAACTTATCTGCATCTAAATCAACAGGAAAGGCTTTTCTAAATTTGTTTAATTCGTCAAGTGAGAGTGCTATTGTTTCTATGGCTTCCTCATGTGGTTTTGTTTTTGAAATTTCAATTCCTTTTGCATTAATTACTTTAGAATCGCCCGAATAATATAGCCCTGTTGCATCAGTACCAATCCTATTTACAGCGACTACGTAAGATTGATTTTCAATAGCTCTGGCTAAAAGTAATTTGTTCCATACTTCTCTTCGGCTTTCAGGCCAATTGGCCACGTAAATTAATACATCATAGTCATTTGCATTTCTGCTCCATACAGGGAAACGCAGGTCGTAACAGACTAAAGGTCTTATTCTGAATTTTTTAATCTTAATAATTAATTTATTATCACCTGCAACATAAAATTGGTGTTCATTACCCATTCTAAATAAGTGCCTTTTATCATAATAATGATACTTTCCATCAGGATACATGCAAATCAGACGATTATAATAATTATTGTCTTCAACAATAATCAAGCTTCCTATGATGACACAGTTCTTTTTATTTGCTTTTGTTTTTAACCATTGCATTGCCTTTCCATTCATACCTTCTGCTAATTGCTTCGATTTCATTGAAAATCCTGTCGAAAACATTTCCGGTAAAATAATAAGGTCGGTCTTTTGATTTATTTCATTAATTTTTTGTGATAAATTTTCAAGATTCTTATCAATATCTTCCCATGCTAAACTAGTTTGAATAATTGTTGTATTTAAAATATTTTTATCCATCTAAATGTTAATTTTATTAGTTAACAACAATGACTTATTTAAATATAAAACTTCTCGGGATGCTTAGCATTTGCATTTTTATAGTAACTTTTAATTATCTCAAGGTCTTTATCAATATCATCTGTTGGAGTATATTCTCCATAAACACCTGCAATTTTATTTTTATAGTCGAGATAACCTAATATAATTGGAACTTTTGCTTTTTTTGAAATGAAATAAAATCCTCGTTTCCATTTAGTTACTTTCTTTCGAGTACCTTCTGGAGTAATAGTTAAAACAAAATGTTCTTTCTCTTCAAACATTTTAATAACTTTTTCAACTAAGTTTGTACTTTTACTTCGATTAATTGGTATACCTCCTAATGAACGTAAAATATAGTTCAAAGGAAAAACAAATATTTCTTTTTTTATTAAAAAGCTGGGTTTTATTTCAATTGCAGAATAAAATAATCGACCAATAATAAAATCCCAATTACTAGTGTGTGGAGCCATCATTGCAATACATTTATCATATTTTGGTATGTTGTAGTCAATTTTCCACCCCATGAGTTTTAAAATAAATTTGCTTAAATATTTCGAAAACATTTTATCTTTTTTTTAATAATACAATGTTTTATATATACTCTCCAAAAGTATAAAATTAAAAGTACTAATGAAATTTATCTTGTTAAAGTAATACAATTACTCAGTTTATGGATTAATCAAACCAAGGATCTTTGCTTAAGTTTGTGTTTGCATAAACATCAATATTTATAAATTTAATTGTTGTTTTAAGATATTCTATTGATACTCTTGCTTCAGTGCAATTTGGATTTATTTCCAAAATTTTATTAAAATCGTTAATTGCTTTACTATAATCCTGAATTTTCATATAAAGCTTAGCTCTTTTCTTATATAGCTCAATGTTGTTTGATGAATTGGAAATTTGTTGAGTTGTTTTTTTTATTGATGATAAGATGCTGTTAATCGATTTATTATTCATGTTTCATAATTTAAAAAATAAACACATCTCCTGATTTTACTTGTTTTATTTTAAAATGCTCATAAAATTTAGATAGAGCAGGTAATTCAGTGCAATGCGAAGGATATACTTTTTTTATATTAAGATTTTTTATGAAATTAATTACTTTCATGGTTACTTCATCGGCTTTTTTTAAGTGAAAGCCACCAATAACAGCATATACATTCTTATTGCCAGTAACTTTTATAGCATAATTTATTATATTGCAGATGCCTGAATGGCTACATCCTGTAACAATTATTAAACCTTTTTCAGATTTTATGACTAAAGCAGAATCGTCAATAACGAAATCGGGGGAACCATCTTCTTTATTGAATGTTGTTGATTTTGCTTCAAAATCGTTTTCTCGAGGTATTTCTCCAAGGAAAATTATATTATCTGAAATATTATATGGTTTAGTTGTAGTAATTAAATTGAACTTTTTTTTTGCATGTTCAATACTAATTGGCAAACCAATATATTTAGTGTTATTTCTGCTATATCTTTTAATAAAAGATTCTGGGTGACAAATTAGCGTTTTGTTTTTTAAATGTAATAATCCGTTTCCGTGGTCGTAATGCCCATGACTAAGAGCAACTATATCGATTTTATTTAAATCAATATTTGCTTTTTTTGCATTTTTAATAAATACGTCAGAAGGTCCTACATCAAACAATAATGTTTTGTCGTCTTCTATAATGTATGATAATCCATGTTCTGAGCTAAAGATACCTCCGGGAGCATTGTCGTTTAAAACTGTAAGTTTCATTTATTTCTTGTATTCGGTTGATTTTTGATATTCATATTATTTTTCTACACAAATAACTACAAAACTTCCTTCTCCATGTCCTTCTTTAAAATCTTGTGTTTCAGTAATTTCAGATATGTCGCCAAAAACTGTCTGTTTTATTTGAGGATTTTTAAAACCACTTTCTTTTAATAAGCTAAGAACCTCGTTGGTTGAATAAAAATTAGCATCTTTATAAAACAAACTGGTTTCTTTATTTTTTGAATATGATTTACCCATAAGGCTGTCTTTATCAACAAATGCAACTATTAGTCTGCCACTATATTTTAATGTCCTATTAATTTCATGTAATGAAAGTTTCACATCATCAACAAAACAAATTGTGGTAACCATTAAGGCAAAATCATAAGAATTGGAAACATATGGTAGTTTTTCGGCAACTCCATCAATAACGTTTAGTCCTCTTGATTTGGCAATTTCTCGCATATTTTTTGATGGTTCAATTCCATCTTCAATACCAAGAGGCAAAGCAAAAAGACCGCTTCCGATTCCAATTTCCATTCCTTTTTTATGTCTAGGGATAAAGCCTTGAATTGCTCTTATTTCCGATAAATAAACATTCCTATTAATCGAAAACCATTGTTCGTATTCTTTATAGTAATCATCAAAAGGATTTTTGATTGGCATGGCTTCTAAAATTTATATGTTAAAAATAATCTATTTTAATAATTTTGTTTTTGAACTTACTCATTATTCATTTAAAATAGTCATGTCAATTTCAATGAATAATACTTTATCAAAAATAATGAATATTTTTGATAAATCAATCTGTATATAAAATAAAGATTTATTTAATCAGTTTTATTCTTGTGTTTATTTGCTACAAAACTTTACTAAATAATTATCACATCCAGAGCTATATTTTTTCTGTGTTAAGTTGTTAACCTGCTTTATTCATACAAAAACGAAGTGAATTGCATGAATTAGCGATGGATAGTGGGGAGTAAAGCGGGAACCGAACCGCCAGCTGGCGGTGAGCTCACGCAAGTAAACCCCGCATTAGAAGTACCCAAATTTGGGCTTATTAAAAGCACCAAATTTGTTGGTAATTCTTAAGCGTAGAAAAATTGTGAATTTTTCGGGTTAATTATAATTACTTATTTTATTTGGCATTAATATTCTAATAGAATTGTAATTATTGACAGTAAAATATAAATTGTTAAATAATATTAATACATCTTCAGTATATATTTTTAACTTTGTATGATAATAGTTTAAAACATTGGTTATGAAAATAAATGTAATTAATAAGTTAATATTTATTGTAATCTCAATATTTTTCACTTCAAGTTTTCTCTGTGCTCAAATAAGCTCAGGAGGAGAACCTTTAAGTAATATTGTCAAGTTAAAAAAATCAATTCCTTTCGAACTGATGAACACAATTGATGTTAATAAATTATTACTACAAGATACAATTAACAATAAACTTAAAGGCAAACCTTTACGATTTGCAAAAAATATAAATGTTAATTTTAATCCTGAGAATTCCGGTGTTTGGGACACATTGTCAAATGGTAATAAAATATGGCGATTGGGTATTAAATCAAACGGAGCTTATTCAATTGGAATTACTTTTAATAGATATTATTTACCTCCTAATTCAAAAGTTTTTATTTATAACATTGATAAATCACAAATATTAGGCGCATTTACTAATAAAAATAATAAAAAAAGTAAGGTTTTATCAATTTCTCCTGTTAAAGGCGATGCAATTATTATCGAATATAACGAACCTAAAAATATAGCATTTAATCCATTATTAAACATAAATCAGGTAGCTCATGATTATAAGGGAGTGTTTAATTATTTAAAAACAAAAGATGGACAATACGGTCTTTCCGGCGATTGTAATATTGATATTAATTGTAACGAGGGGCAAGAATGGCAAAATGAAAAATATTCGGTTTGCCGAATTATTATTAACAACTCTGAGTTATGCACAGGTGCATTGATTAATAATACAAATAATGATGAGAAACCTTATTTTTTAACAGCAAATCATTGTATTGGTTCAGAAAGTTTAGCCGAAAAATCAATTTTTTATTTCAATTATGAAAATCAAGAATGTAACGATACAATAGACCCTAACCCTTATTCGTCTACAATTCAATCATTATCAGGAGCTTATTTGAAGGCTACAAAAAATGATTCAATAGGTCAACTTGATTTTAGTTTGGTCGAATTATCAACACAACCACCCCAAAGCTATAATCCATATTATTCAGGATGGGATATAACTTCTTCCCCGGCAATAAAAACTGTTTGCATTCATCACCCTCAGGGAGATGTGAAAAAAATATGTATTGATGAAAATCCTCCAATAATGGATACTTACTCAGGTTATGATGAGAACACTCACTGGAAAGTTCTTAACTGGGAAAAGGGAACAACCGAAGGAGGTTCTTCAGGTGCACCATTGTTTAATGAAAATCATCATATTGTGGGGAATCTTACCGGAGGTGACGCTACTTGTGATTATCCTTACAACGATTTATTTGCAAGATTATCAAATTCATGGGATGATTATAGCGACTATTCTCAGCAATTAAAACATTGGCTTGATCCGAATAATTCAGGTGTTACATCACTTAACGGTTATAAATCTAATTCTGAAGACCCAACAGAGATTATCACTCTTAGTAATTTTAACGAAGGCGATACTGCTACTTTATATATTGCTAATGAAGGAGGCTATTTATCAGGTAATAATGTATATGGTGATTTAGCAAAGGCTGAATATTATGATTCTACTTCATATGGTTACCGAAATGTGATAACCGGTATGTATGTTTATTTTGGTGCTGCAACAGGAACTAATTCAAATATTTCATTTTCAATTTGGAATGATAAAAATGGAAGCCCAGGACAAATAATTGCAACAGCTACAAAACCAATATCTTCAATTGTAACAGACGTAAATGGTAATAATAATACTTATGTTGAGTTTCCTACTCCGGTTGATATAACAGGACCATTTTATGCAGGAATAATTTTACCTCAAAAAGATGGAGATACACTAGCTATAGTTACAAATACCGAGTATAATGCTGTTGTTAATACAGCTTGGGAAATGAATTATCAGGAGCAATGGATGCCTTTTAGCAGTGATAATTCATGGGGAATAAACTTAAATCAGGCAATTTGGCCTGTCGTTGGATATGTATCTACGTCAATTGAAAATATTAAAAAAGAAAATCCCGTTGTGAATGTTTATCCAAATCCTTCACCTGACAATGTTTTTGTCGATATTTCAAATATTAACAAAAAATCTGAAATTTATGTGTTTAACAATTTTGGAACTCTCGTTAAGAAAATCGATAAAAACAAAAATAAAAGCAATGTGATAAAAATAAATTTTTCTGAATATCCTGCCGGATTGTATCTAATTCATATAATTACAGACGAGAGTAAAATTGTTAAGAAAGTGTTGATTGTTAAATAGAAGAGTATTAATATTACTCGTTAACATTTTGATTAATATCCCAAAAAAATGAATGTTAAAGATTTTAATAAAAAAATCTTTAACATTCAATCTCGAAGTGTCGGTATTTAGCTTCGTTCAACTTTTAACTTTAAACTCAATCCTACATTCCTTTCCAGGCACTTTGTTCTAACATCAAGAAACGTTGTTTTTCTTCTTCTGTCATCATTACAATTGAGTCTTCATACTCTGCACCTAAACCAATAATTGGTTGTTTAATAGAATTAATAAGCATATCTGCAATTGGAATATTTGGAAAAGGGAAAGCAAAAATAATTTTAACTTTATTATTTTCTACTTCAACCGTTTTAACAATTCCCAGTTCAACTAAAGACAAATCAATTGCAGGATGTTTAACATCTTCAATTGCCTTTAATACATCTTCTTTTGTAATCATGATTTTATTTTTTTGTTTCTATATTGTATTGTTGGCAAAAATATAAAATTAATTCATAATAATAATAATTTGATGAAAAATTGAATTAAATTAATAAGAATAGTTATTGCTTAATAATTTTCTTGCTTATTATCTTGTTTTGTGTTTTTATGTTCATCAAATAAAACCCTTTGGTTAAAGATGATAAGTCAATCTGATTGTTAATAAAATTGCCGTTAGAATTATAAACTAATTTACCTGAAATATCAGTAACATAAATTTGATTTACATCTTTTATTCCATCAATATTAATTGAATTTCTAAAAGGGTTTGGATAAACATTAACATTAACAGAATTGTTGTTTGCAACGAAATTTTTAACACCTGTATGAGTTCCGTTTAAGTTATCTAAACAAAAATAAGAAGGAGTATTCATTCCATAGTCGCCGTTATCTGTTGAAGACAAGAAAAACACCAAATTTTTAATTTCACCAAGAGAACTTAAATCAGCCCATTTCCAATCTTTAACAATATAATCTTTACTATTGTCATCAAAACGAAAATCAGCTAAATAGAAGTCAATTGTATCAGTATTGTTGTTGTTATCATCAATACCAAAAATTGAAATTTTAAACCAGTCAGGGTCATTCCCGTCAGCACCCCCGAATTTTTTTGAATATGAATCACCATTCTTCATAGATAATCCGGCATAAGTGTTGTTAGTAAAATAAACACCAGCAACTGTTGTCGAGTTTGTTAAAGAAACAGTATCATTCCCAAAAGTGTAGGCAACACAAAAATTGTTCGATGCTTCAGCACCTTCTCCGGCATATGCACTATACTGATTTGAGTATCCCTCAGTTACAGTATCTGTCTGGTTAGAATAGGCAAAGCCCGACCATGAAAAGTAATCATGGTTGTAGTTGTTGACAAAAAATGCATTACCACTGGTAAAACCGCCTGCGTCATCTGATCCATTCCAATAACCTGTTGAGTCAAGCTCAAGCTCTTCAAAAGTTGATACTGTCTGCGAATTAGCAAACTGTGGCAATACAAAAACTGCTAATAATAGCATTAAAAAGTAATTTTTTTTCATGATTTTGATTTTTAGTTAAACGTTACAAAAATTAATTAATAAAAAATTAATATTCGTAAGCTAACTCGGAAATAACAAGGGAATAATTAAAAATTAATCATTGCTTTTGTTCCCGAAAGCTTTTTGAATATTGATAAATAAATGGCTGGTCTTCTGACTTACTCACTTTTTAAACGCCTTCCCATCACCAATAACGACAGTGGCTTAGATGTTTAAAAGTTTTTATAGAGCTTACAGCAGCGGGTACTGTACAGGATTTTCACCTGTTTCCCAATTGTTTTACCAATCTGAATAATTGATAAAAACCATTTCAATGCAAATATATAACTTAATGATAATTAAAAAAATAAAATTATTGATTTTTTTTAATTGCTTTTAATAAATTTGTATAATTGCTTTTTTTACTCAAATTTCGGAAAATGACAAAACAAGATATCCAAAACAGAATTAATTATTTAAGAAAAGAATTAAATCAACATAATTATAACTATTACGTAAAATCACAACCAACAGTAAGTGATTATGATTATGATATGCTTATTAATGAGCTTATTATGCTCGAAAAAGAAAACCCGGAATTTTTCGATGCTAATTCACCAAGCCAGAGAGTAGGTAATGATATAAATGTTGAGTTTAAGCAGATAAAACACAAATATCAAATGTTATCGCTTGGCAACACTTACTCAAAACAAGAGATTATTGATTTTGATAATCGTGTGAGAAAAATAATTGGCAATAATTTTGAATATGTTTGCGAGCTTAAATTCGACGGAACATCAATAAGTTTAACATATATAAACGGAAAATTACATCATGCTGTTACTCGTGGCGATGGTGTTATGGGCGACGATGTTACTTCTAATGTAAAAACAATTAAAAGTATTCCACTTCAATTACACGGAGATGATTACCCTGGCGAACTGGAAGCAAGAGGCGAAATAATTATTCCTTTAAAAGCATTTAAACGTTTAAATGAAGAGCGAATAGAAATTGGCGAAGCTCCTTTTGCAAATCCCAGAAATGCAGCATCAGGCTCTTTAAAAATACAAAATTCATCTATCGTTGCCAAGCGTCCCTTAGATTGTTATTTGTATTATATTTTAGGTAAGAACTTAAAATTTGATAATCATTACGATAATCTTCAATATGCAAAAAAATGGGGATTGAAAATTTCAGAAAATTACAAATTATGCAAGAATATTGATGAAATAATTGAATTTATTGAGTACTGGGACAAAGAACGAAAAAATCTTGATTATGATATTGATGGCATTGTGTTAAAAGTCAATTCAATAGAACAGCAAAATGTTTTGGGTTATACAGCAAAATCACCTCGTTGGGCAATTGCATATAAATTTAAAGCAGAGAGAGTTGCAACAAAATTATATTCAATAGACTATCAGGTTGGTAGAACCGGTGTTATTACTCCTGTAGCAAATTTAGAGCCTGTCCAACTTGGAGGAACAATTGTTAAACGTGCAAGCTTACATAATGCTGATATAATAAAAAAATTAGATATTAGAATTAACGACATTGTTTTTGTTGAGAAAGGCGGGGAGATAATTCCTAAAATTGTTGGTGTTGATTTATCAAGAAGAGAAGCAAACAGCAAACCTTTAGTTTATATTGATAAATGTCCCGAATGTGGAACTGTTTTAAAAAAAAATGAGGGAGAAGCAAACCATTTTTGCCCTAATGAATTTGCTTGTCCACCTCAGATAAAAGGAAAAATTGAACATTTTATCAGCCGTAAGGCAATGAATATTGATAGTCTCGGACAAGAAACCATTGATTTGCTGTTTAAAAACAATCTTATTAATAATGTTGCCGATTTATATGACTTGACTATAGAACAAATAATTCCTCTTGAGAGGATGGGGCAAAAATCTGCTTCTAATATTATTAAAAGTATTGAAGAAAGTAAAAATGTGCCATTTCAAAAAGTTATTTATGCTTTAGGAATTAGATTTGTAGGTGAAACAGTTGCCAAAACACTAGCTAAAAATTTTAATTCAATTGATGCAATCGAAAATTCTAATTTAGAGCAACTTATTGCTGTTGATGAAATAGGGGAGAAGATTGCCGAGAGCATAATCACATTCTTTAAAAATGAAAATAATCGCAATTTAGTTGAGCGTTTGAAAAATAAAGGCTTGCAATTTGAAATATCTGAAGAAGAGCAAAATAAATCGTCAGATAAGCTAGCGGGTTTATCAATAATTATTTCCGGTTCGTTCAAAAATCATTCCCGCGATGAGCTCAAACTTTTGATTGAAGAGAATGGAGGCAAAAATGTTAGCTCAATCTCTAAAAATACAAATTATTTGTTAGCAGGCGATAAAATTGGGCCTTCAAAACTAGCTAAGGTAGAAAAATTAGGTATTCCCATAATTAGTGAAGATGATTTTATTGAAATGATAAAATAAAAGGTGGAATAGAGTAATGTCCAAATTATACACTGTCATTCCTTGCTGTCATTCCGAAGTGAGGAACGAACGAGGAATCCCCCTTTTCATAACAGGGGATTTCTCCTTACGTCGAAATGACATCATTGAATTTTAAAATAAACTTGTTGTAAAACATTTCAATATATGATATAAATCAGATTATATAAACCTTTTTGTACAATAAATTATGTACTTTTGTATTTTTATTAAATAAACTATTTTTACAACATAAAATACTAGTATATAATGGACTTAATGCAAACAATTCAGGAGAATGCAAAAAAATTAAATAAACGTATTGTTCTACCTGAAGGCTTAGAAGAAAGAACAATCAAGGCAGCAGATATCTTGATTGAAAACAAAATTGCTCAAATTATTTTACTTGGAAATCCTGATGAAATAAAAGCTGAAGCAGCAAAATATGGTTTGAAAAATATTAGTGAAGCAACAATTATTGATCCTAAAAATCACGATAAAAAAGACCATTACATTGATATGATGGTTGAAATTAGAAAGAAAAAAGGATTAACTCGTGATGAAGCAGCAAAATTAATCGAAGACCCTCTGTATTTATCAACATTGATGATTAAAAACGGTGATGCTGATGGGGAAGTGGCTGGTGCACAAAATGCAACAGGTGATGTTTTACGTCCTGCTTTTCAATACGTTAAAACAAAACCCGGTGTTAGCGTTGTTTCAGGCGCATTTATCATGATATTAAAAGATAAAGAGTTCGGTGAAAATGGTTTAATAGTATTTGCCGATTGTGCTGTTCATCCAAATCCTACTGCAAAAGAATTAGCAGAAATAGCTGTAACAACAGGTCATACAACAAGAGCAATTGCCGGTTTCGAGCCTCGTATTGCTATGCTTAGCTTCTCAACCAAAGGAAGTGCTAAACACGAAATGGTTGATAAAGTTGTTGAAGCAACTAAATTAGCTCAGGAAATGGATCCTTCATTACAAATTGATGGTGAATTACAATCTGATGCTGCTATTATTCCTGCAATAGGCAAAAAGAAAGCACCTGACAGTAAAATTGCAGGTAAAGCTAATGTTTTGGTTTTCCCAACTTTAGAAACAGGTAATATTACATATAAACTTATCCAGCGTTTAGCACATGCCGAAGCTGTAGGTCCTGTTTTACAAGGTATGGCTGCTCCAATTAATGATCTCTCTCGTGGCTGCTCTGTTGACGATATCGTACGTTTAGTCGCAATTACTTGTAATCAAGCAGGGGGTATCGATAATTAATTTTTGCAAATTCAATTGTTTAATAAATTTATAAATATAAAAAATGATAATATTAGTTTTAAATTGCGGTAGTTCTTCAATAAAATACCAACTTTTAAACATGGATAATAATGCCAATGTTCGTGCTAGCGGTATTATTGAAAAAATAGGACTTCCTGATAGTAGCTTAACTCACAAAAAGCAAGGTGATGATAAATACCAAGTTCAAAAACAAATTACTAATCATACCGATGGTATTAATTTAATTCTTGATACCCTTGTTAGTAAAGAACATGGTGTTATATCTGAGTTATCGGAAATTAATGCCGTAGGGCACAGAGTTGCTCACGGTGGAGAAAACTTTAAAAAAAGTGTTCTTGTTAATGAAGATGTTAAACATGACATTGAACAATGTATTGAACTTGCTCCACTACACAACCCTGCAAACTTAAAAGGTATTCTCGCAATGGAAAAAATCCTTCCGGGAGTTCCTGAAATTGCCGTTTTCGATACTTCATTTCATCAAACAATGCCTGCTTATTCTTATTTATACGGAATACCTTATGAGTTATACGAAAAATATAAAATAAGAAGATATGGATTTCACGGAACAAGTCATAAATATGTAGCTCAAAAAGCATGCGGTATCCTTAATTTAGATTTTAATAACTCTAAAATTATTACTTGTCATCTTGGTAACGGAGCTTCTGTTGCTGCTATTAAAAATGGTAAATCACTCGATACTTCAATGGGTTTCACTCCTGTAGAAGGTTTAATGATGGGTACCAGAAGTGGCGATTTAGATATTGGCATTTTATTATTCCTTGCCGAAAAAGAAGATTTGTCAATTAAAGCAACAAATGATTTGTTTAACAAGAAAAGTGGCGTTGCAGGAGTTTCCGGTGTTTCATCAGACATGAGAGATATCGAAAATGCTATAGCAGAAGGAAATGAGAGAGCAGCTGTTGCTTTAGAAATGTATGCTTATAGAGTTAAAAAATATATTGGTTCATATGCAGCTGCAATGGGAGGCGTTGATTTAATAATTTTCACAGGAGGTATTGGTGAAAATGATGATGAAGTAAGAAGAAAATCTTGTGAAGGTTTAGAATTTCTTGGTGTTGATTTTAATGAAGAAGTTAACGCCGTTACAAGAAGTAAAGATGTCGTTTTAACAAAAGAAGGTTCTAAAGTTACTGTTATGACTGTAACTACAAACGAAGAACTTGTTATTGCTACTGACACAATGAATATTGTTAATAATCATTCTTAATAATAAAATTTTTAGTATTTTAGACCTAATAGTTTGAAATACATTTTGTTAGGTCTAATTAATTTAAAATAATAGACAAATTTAAAATATGCCAATCACTAAGTTAGACCAGATGTTTGAGGTCTTAAAACAAAAAAATACAAAAAAAAGAATTGTTGGAGTATGGGCTATTGATTCTCATACAATTAGTGCTTTAAGTAAGGCTGTTGATTTAGGTATTGTTGATGCGACTTTAGTTGGTGATGAAAAATTAATAAAAAAAGTCTGTAAACAAGAAAATATTGAAATTAACAAATTTGAAATTTTTCATGCAGATGCTGATGTTGATGCAGCAAATAAAGCAATTGACATAATTAATTCAGGCAAGTCTGATATATTAATGAAGGGTTTATTAAGTACAGATAAATATATGCGAGCTATACTTAATAAAGAAAAAGGTTTGGTTCCTCCTAAAGGAGTATTAAGTCATGTTACAGTAATTGAAAATCCTATTCATGATAAATTAATAATTTGTGGCGACGTAGCTGTTATTCCTTTTCCCGACTTAAAACAAAAAATTGCTATTACAAACTATTTAATTAATACAGCTCATGCATTAGATATTGAAAAACCAAAAGTTGCATTATTAGCTGCAACCGAACAGGTTTTACCTTCAATGCCGGCTTGTGTTGATGCTGCAATTTTATCAAAAATGGGAGATAGAGGACAAATAAAAGGAGCTGTTTTAGACGGTCCTTTTAGTTTTGACATTGCTATTGATAAAGAATCTGCTCAAATTAAAGGTATTGATAGTGAGGTTGCAGGAGATGCTGATTGCTTTCTTTTCCCAAATATTGAATCTGGTAATATCTTTTATAAAACTAATACAAAATTAGCTGGTGCAGAAGTAGCTGCTGCTGTTGCCGGTGCCAGAGTGCCTGCAATTCTCTCATCGCGAAGCGATAGTGTTAAAACAAAACTTTATTCTATTGCTCTCGGTGCTATGCTTGCTAAAAAGCAGAAGTAATAAATTTAACCCGCTTTATTCATGCAAAAACGAAGTGAATTGCATGAATTAGCGATGGATAGCGGAAAGTAAAGCGGTAAACCCCGCATTAGAAGTACCCAAATTTGGGGTTTTAAAAACACCAAATT
>QMPG01000045.1 GCA_003648455.1 Bacteroidota bacterium | reverse complement strand
TGGCATTAATTTTTGGCTAAAGCCAAATAGATGTGTTCAATTTATACAACGGCATAAATGCCGTTGCTAATTATACAGTTTAAAACAATATTATATTTCTAAATGAACTTATGCATTTATTTTATGAATGAGTCCACTACGAAAAGTCTTTATGTTACAAATATATTAAAAATAAAATATATAGTCCCCAACTTTTGAGCTTGAGCCAAGACGATGGGGTAAAGTATTTGTATTTAAGTTGTTATATTAATTTAATTTGTTGAACTCCTGTCGGAGTTCAGGTTCTATTGACTTTTATCTCCGTATGATTCTCATACGGAGATTGTAGTTTAATCCCTAACGGGATTTTTTCAAATGCTGATTATTTTCGCAAAAAAATAAATTGTATAAATTCCTAAAATCTGTATGTGAATTTTTATTCGTTTACAAAATTAAGTAACTATCCGCAGCACAGTTAACTTATACATATGCCGGTAAATTATAATCAACTTGCTGATTAACAATAAATTCGTGCCACGGTTTGCAGATTTAAGGAAGCTCTTTCTTTACATTTCCTTAACAAAAAAGTAACAAAAATTTTAATAAACAATGTTAATAACTATTTATATTTATTAAATAATAATTTTGTTTAATCTTATATAAATATTATTTTTACTAAAATTATATAACAATTATTTATTAAACCCACTTAATAATATAAGTTTAACTCAAAGAAAAGATGTTAGTTTAAAAAACCAATATATTTTAAATAAACACGTGGGTGACATCTATACTTTGAAAAAAAATAAAATTTATGAAAAAAATTTTTACATTTTTTATGATTTTTAGTCTCTTTGCTTTTAGTGCAAACACGCTATTTGCTCAGGGGTCTACAACATCAGGGATTAATGGTCGAGTTGTTGCCGAAGCAACAAATGAGGCTCTTCCCGGAGCTACCATTGTAGCCGTTCATCAGGAAACAGGCTCACAATACGCTTGTATAACAGACAGCGATGGTTTTTTCCGCTTACCTAACATGAACGTTGGTGGACCTTATACTGTTACTATTTCTTTTGTTGGTTACCACACTTTCAAGAAAGAAAATATTTTTCTTTCACTTGGTCAAACATTTAAATTAAATGTTAAGCTTGTTGAAGATATTCAGAAGCTTATGGAAGTTAGCGTTGTTGCCAAAAAATATAAAAATGATATTTTTGACGGTAACCGAACAGGAGCTCAAACTGTTGTTGACAAAGAAGCTATTAGCTCAATGCCTTCAATATCAGGCAACTTAAACGACTTTACTCGTTTAACTCCTCAAGCAAATATTACAGGTGCCGGTATTTCTATTGCAGGAATGAATAACAGATATAATTCATTAATGATTGACGGTACAGTAAACAATGATGTTTTTGGATTAGCTGCTAATGGAATGAATGGTGGACAAACAGGTATTTCACCAATCAGTATTGAAACTGTTGAACAATTTCAGGTTGTTATTGCTCCTTACGATGTAAAACAAGGTGGTTTTGTTGGTGGTGGAATAAACGCTGTAACCAAAAGTGGTACAAATAAAGTAAAAGGTATGGCATATTTTAAATACCGTAACCAAAATCTTGCAGGTAAAACTCCAAATGTTGAAGACTCTTTACGCGAGAAATTACCTGAATTTACAGCCAAAACTTATGGTGTAAATGTTGGAGGACCAATTGTAAAAAATAAAGTATTCTTTTTTGCAAATGCTGAGTTTCAAAAAGATGAGACACCACAGCCTTTTAATTTTTCAGACTACACAGGAAATTCATCTCAAACAGATTTAACTGATTTAACAAATAAACTTATAAACACATACGGATACGATCCAGGTGGATACTTAAATAATACAAGAGAATTAAATGGTAAGAAATTTTTAATTCGTTTTGATATAAATTTGAACAAAAATCATAAATTGATGATTCGTCATCAATATACTTATGGTGAATCTCTAAGCCCAAGCGTTTCAAATTCAAGAAATATTAATTTCTATAATCATGGAGTTTTCTTCCCATCTACCTCAAACACTTCTGCTATTGAATTAAAAAGCCGTTTTGGTAATGATTATTCAAACAATTTAAAAATTGGTTATACTTCAGTAGTAGACGACCGTGACCCTATGGGCAGTAAATTCCCCGGAGTTACTATTGACGATGGTAATGCTGATATTCATCTAGGTGGTGAAATTTATTCATCAGGTAATAAATTAGATCAAAAAATATTAACATTTACCGATAACTTTGAAATTTATAAAGGACGTCATACTATTACAATTGGTACTCATAATGAATATTATGATATTTATAATCTGTTTATGCGTAGAGCTTTTGGTGATTATGGCTTTAATAGTGTACAAGATTTCATAAATGATTCTACTCCAAATTTCTATAGAATTGGTTATTCTCTAAATGATGATGTAAGAGGTGACGGTTCAAATGCAGCTGCCGATTTTAATTTTATGCAACTTGGTTTTTATGTACAAGACGAATTTCAAGTTAATGAAAATCTTAAAGTTACAGGTGGTTTGCGTGTAGATATTCCAATTTTTTCAGATGACCCAATGGGAATTGAAGGTTTTAATGATACAACAATTGCTAAATTATCTGCTTTTTATGACTTAAACGGTGCTCAAGCAGGTAAAATGCCTAAGTCTCAATTAATGTTCTCACCAAGAATTGGTTTTAACTGGGATGTAACCGGAGATCAAAGCACTCAGGTGCGTGGAGGTCTTGGTATCTTCACTTCAAGAGTTCCATTTGTATGGCCCGCAGGATCATACACAAACAATGGTTTAATGATTGGTGATTACCGCTCATATGGTGGAGTTGCTTTTAACCCTGATTGGCAAACTCAATATATTCCTCCTGCTGATCCTAATGCAACAGTTGGTTACGGAAGCCAAATTGACTTGTATACAGAAAACTTTAAATTTCCTCAAATGTTTCGAACTAATCTTGCTGTTGATAAAAAATTACCGGGCGACATGATTGCAACTTTTGAAGTTTTATATACAAAAACTCTTAATAATGTGTTATGGAAAGATGTTAATGTGAAACCTGCTTGGGGTACTGCAACAGGAACTCCTGACAACAGACCTTTATATACAACTTATCATAATGGAATTGAACCAACTTATGGTCAAATAATGCTTGGTGATAATACTAACAAAGGATATACATACAGTATTACTGCTAAATTGCAAAAGAAATTTAATTTCGGTCTTGACGCTAGCATTGCTTACACTTATGGTCATTCAAAATCAATATTTGACGGAACAAGTTCTCAAAACTCTTCACAATGGAACTATCTTGTATCAAGCCCTGTTCCAAAAAACGAAGCTGAGCTTGGAACTTCTATCTTTGATTTAGGTTCTCGTGTTGTTGGTACAATATCTTATACAAAAGAATTCTTTAATCATTTAAAAACATCTGTATCGTTATTCTATAACGGACAATCAGGTCAGGTATTCTCATACATCTACAATGATTACTATGGAAACTTTACCCACGAATCATACAAAGGTCCTGAATTAATTTATATCCCAGAAACATCTGCTGATATTATCTTTGTTGGAACTGCCGCTGAGCAAGCTCAACAATGGACAGATTTAGATGAATTCATCAAACAAGATAAATATTTATCTGACCATCGCGGTGAATATGCTGAACGTAATGGTGCTCGTTTACCTTGGGTAAACATTTTCGATTTCCATTTTTCACAAGATTTGTATGCAAATGTTTTTGACAGAAGACAAACTTTACAATTTACTTTTGATGTATTTAACCTTGGAAATATGATAAATAAAGATTGGGGAGTAAGGTATTATGCTTCAAACAACAATGTTCAATTAATGAAATTTGAAGGAATGCAGGCTGATGGAACAACACCAACATTCTCATTCAATCGTCCTAAAGATGATATACCTTGGTACACTGACGATTCTGGTTTAGTCAGTTCTCGTTGGCAAGCACAAATTGGTGTTAGATATATATTCTAATAATCATTTTTTTAATTTTAAAAGGCTATCCTGTTTGGATAGCCTTTTTTCAATACAACCAGCTCAAGCGTCTTAGCTTGAACTTTTATAAAAAATAAATAAACAAGGTACAAGCGAAGACGCTTACACCATTTATAATTATAAATAAATTATATAAAAAAAATAATCTTTGCCTTATTCAGTATTTTATTAACCCGCTTTATTCATGCAAAAACGAAGTGAATTGCATGAATAAGCGATGGATAGTGAAAAGTAAAGCGGGAAACCCCGCATTAGAAGTACCCAAATTTGGGGTTTTAAAAACCCCAAATTTGTTGGTAATTCTTAAGCGTAGAAAAATTATGAATTTTTCGGGTTAATTATATTTTTTTCAAATTATTCACATAAAAAAAATATGCGACAATATTAAATATTAATTTTTTAAAAAAAATTACAAAAAAAAATTAACTTTGCACAGCTAAAATGGCGATGAGGTTCGCCTTTAACCGTCCTGATTCGGGCTAATGACCTCTTATTAGCTTAATTTACAAACCTATAAATTATTAAATTATGATTCTTTCGGTAGCCGAATTGGTTATTGCCAGCATGTTTGTTGCGTGGTTCTTTAAAGCAATAAAAATACCCGAATTAGTTGGTATTTTGTTTCTTGGTATTATTCTTGGTCCTTATGCGCTTAATCTGCTTGACCCAAGTCTTATTCGTATTTCAGGACAACTAACAACAGCCTCTCTGATTGTTATTTTACTTAGAGCAGGTTTTGAACTTTCTAAAGACAAACTTACTCAAGTTGGGCGTCCTGCATTATTATTATCTTTTGTCCCTGCTATTTTTGAAGCTGTAGCAATTATGTTCTTATCAAAATATTTTTTGCATTTTACATTACTTCAGGGAGGAATTTTAGGAGCTGTTCTTGGTGCTGTTTCGCCGGCAGTTGTTGTTCCTCTTATGATTAGATTTATTGATGAAAGACGTGGTACTAAAAAAGGAATTCCAACTCTTATCCTTGCAGGTTCATCAATAGATGATGTTTTTGTAATTGTAATATACAGCATACTTATTGGCATATACACAGGAGGCAAAGTAAATATTGCATGGGAGCTTGCAGGAATACCTATTGCCATAATTCTTGGAATTGTTGTTGGTATTTTAGTTGGTTTAGTATTATACAAATTGTTTGACAGATTTAATCCACGTGCAACAAAAAGAGTATTAATAATACTTTCTATAGCTGTTTTGCTTGTTCAAGTTGAACACTTAGTTAAAGAATGGGTTCCTTTTGCATCTCTGTTGGCAGTAATGGCAATAGGTTATATTATTCTTGAGAAACGGAGCAAATATGCACACGAATTATCAGTAAAACTGTCTAAATTATGGATTCTGGCAGAAATTATACTTTTTACAATGGTTGGAACACAAGTAAACATACAAGTTGCATGGAAAATGGGACTTATTGGTGCTTTAATAATTTTCTTGGCATTAATTTCGAGAAGTGTTGGTACGTGGTTAAGTTTAGTAGGAACAAATTTAAATACAAAAGAAAAATTTTTTATTGTCATATCTTACATACCAAAAGCAACGGTTCAGGCTGCAATTGGTGGTGCTCCGTTAATAGCAATGAAAGCTACAGGTATGGACACTATGCCGGGCGAGATAATTCTTGCCATGGCTGTATTAAGCATTATTTTAACCGCTCCACTTGGTGCATGGGGAATTATATGGTACGGACACAAAGTTTTAGAAATTGAGCCACAAGAGACCGGCTATGCGGAATCTAAACTTCACAAAGAACGTATAGAAGGATTAGAAACTTTATAGTTCAGAGAGTACTACAAAAAAATCTATTAGGTTTCAATTCGTCAGCTGACGGATAACTTTTCGGAAAGGATTCAATACTAAAATATTTTGACTTTAAAAGGCTATCCTATTTTGATAGCCTTTTTTTATTCTTTATATTTAGAGACAATTCAAATATTGATTCTGCATCTGCAAAAAAACAATAAAATTTAAAATATAAATAACCTGAGTTCGATATAAAAAAAAATGAGATGAAAAAAATATTAACTACATTATTCAGTATTACTTTAATTGTGCTATTCTCAAATTGTTCACATAAAAAAGAAAAATATGCGACAATATTATATTTTAATGATGCTCATCAAATTTATCCTGTTAGGGACGAGTTGGGAGAAAGAGGAGGCGTAGCAAGATTAAAAACTATTGTTGAAAAAATAAAAAAAGAAAATCCTGAAACAATTGTAGTTTTTGGAGGTGACCTTGCAGGTGGCACTTTATTTGGTGGATTATATCATGGTTTCCCGATGATTGAAGCATTTAACTTAATACCCATAGATATAGCTAACTTCGGGCAACATGACTTTGATTTTGGTTCAGACATTACAAAACAGTTGGTTGATTCTTCAAACTTTAAATGGCTTTCATCTAACTTAAAAGATAACAAAAACAATACATTTAATAATTTACCCACTTATATAATTGAACAAAAAGCCGGAATAAAGATATGTTTTATTGGTTTAACCGACAATATGAATACCACAAAACAAGACGGTAAAATTTTTCAAAAAGATTTATTTGAAGCTTGCAAAAATTCTCTGCAGAAAATAAAAAATGAAACCCCCGATATTATTATTGCACTTACTCAAACCTCTCTCAAAACAAATGAGAAACTTATTAATGAGTTTCCTCAAATAAATGCAATATTAACTGAAGAGCAGTATGAAAACAGCAGCAATATTTATTATGTTCACAAGCACCCAATTGTTTCTCCATGTGGGAATATGGGTTCTGTTGTGAGAGTTGATTTAAATAAAATTAATGATGAAATTTCTTTAAAAATAGAAGTCCATGCTTTAGACTCTTTAGTTGCAGAAAACAAAGAACTCGCCATTCTACAGGAAAAATATAAAAATAAATTGAATGCTGAGCTTTCAAAACCAATTGCCAAATTATTATGTCCTTTACCAATTAAAGGCAATTTATATAAAGAGACTAAAGCAGGTAATTTAATTACTGATGCTTTTCGTGATTATTATAATTCAGACATTGCTTTAATAAATGGAGGAGGCATTCGTGCAAATGTTGACAAAGGTGTATTTTCTCTTAAAGATGCTCATTCATTATTACCTTTTGGAAATAAAATATGTGTTGTAAAACTCACAGGGGAAGATATTTATAATTTTATCGAAAACAGTCTTAATGATGATAAACATAAAAGAGAAAGTTTTTTACAAATATCGGGGGCAAGCTATAAATACATTAGCAATAAATTAGTTTCAATTTACATTAACGGGAACCCTATTAATTTTGACAAAAAATATACTGTGGCATTATCAAACTACCTTATTTCAGGAGGCGAGGGTTTAAAAAAAATATCTAAAAATAAAATACTTATTTCACAAGAAAAAGCATTAAATGACGTTGACTTACTAATTAATTATTGTAAAAAAAAGGGGGAAATAAATCCAAAAATTGAAGCAAGAATCGTTAATTTAAAAATTATCAAATAATACAATTAAACAAAATTAGAGACGAGAAAAATTCAACTTTTATTAATATCTTTGGACAAATTATTAAAAAAAATAAATATATATAGAGATGAAAAAAATTAATCACTTTTTAATCAATAATTTAATATTATTCTTATTATTTCTTACATTATCTCAAACTAGCTATTCTCAAACGTTTAACGATGGCATATATAAATTCGGACGTGTTATGGGTTTGGTTAATACTTTTTATGTTGATACAGTAAATCAACAAAAGTTAGTTGACGATGCTATTGTTCAGGTTTTAAAAGATTTAGATCCTCACTCAATTTATATTAGCGCAAAAGAAGTAAAAGAAATGAATGAACCTCTCCAAGGAAGCTTTGATGGTATTGGCATTCAATTCAATATTTTTAACGATACATTATTGGTTGTTTCTCCCATATCAGGAGGACCTTCAAAAAAAGTTGGTATTCTTGCCGGCGATAGAATTCTTACTGTTGATGGTGAAAACATTGCCGGTGTAGGAATAAAAAATTCACAAGTATTTAAATTACTAAGAGGTAAAAAAGGTACAAAAGTTACGGTTGGAGTTAAACGTAAAGGAGTAAAAAGAATACTTGACTTTGTTATTACCCGCGATAAAATTCCAATCTTCAGTCTTGATGCTGCTTATATGGTTAGTGATGAGATTGGTTATATCAAACTAAATCGTTTTGCTGCAACAAGCATGGATGAATACAAAAAAGCTTTTAAAAAGCTCAAAGAAAAAAATGTTAAAAAAATTATTCTCGACCTAACAAACAACGGCGGAGGTTACATGAACACAGCAATTAAACTCGCCGATGAGTTTTTAGATGATAATAAAATGATAGTTTATACTCAAGGTATTAATAACCCAAAAGAAGAATATAAATCTACCAAAAAAGGCGATTTTGAAGATGGACAAATAGTTATAATGGTTGATGAGGGCTCAGCTTCTGCCAGCGAAATTGTTACCGGTGCTATTCAAGATTGGGACAGAGGTGTTGTTGTTGGAAGGCGTTCGTTTGGAAAAGGCTTAGTACAACGACAGTATCCTTTACCTGACGGTTCAATGATTAGGCTTACAATTGCGCATTACTATACTCCGACAGGAAGATGTATACAAAAGCCATATAAAAATGGATTGAAAGAATACAGAATGGATTTAATAAACAGATATAATAATGGAGAATTAACTAATCAAGACAGTATTCATTTTCCAGATTCTTTAAAATATCAAACTCTAATTAAGCATAGAAGTGTTTATGGTGGTGGCGGAATTATGCCTGATATTTTTGTCCCAATAGACACAACTAAAATAACAGATTATTATACTGATTTGTGGAGAAAAGGAATTCCTAATAAATTCGTTTACAAATATGTTGACGATAACAGAAAAAAATTAACAAAACAATATTCTGACTTTACAATGTATAACAACGAGTATGAAATTGATGAAAACACATTGCACAAATTCATAAAATATGCACAAAAAGAAGGTGTCGCAGAAAACAAAGAAGAATTAAATATTTCTAAGGATGTTATTAAATTACAACTAAAAGCATTAATTGCAAGTAGTTTGTGGGGAACTAGTGAGTATTATCAAGTGATAAATCAAATAAATCCAATTTTCAAAAAAGCTGTTGAAGTTTTAGATAATCCTTCTTTGTATAATAATAAACTAACTACTATTAAGAATTAGAAATTTGAATTCATTTTAACACATAACATAGATGATGAAATTAAAAATTATTTAACGTGGTAAACTTGAGTCCACTCAGAAAAGTAGAAAAAGCACGTCATTGCGAGGAACGAAGCAATCTATAGCTTTGTAATTCAATATGTTGAGATTGCTTCACTCCGTTCGCAATGACGAAAAACACTTTTCGGAGATGATTCAAAATATTAAACTCGAAACTTTAAACATTAAACTCTGTCAGGAGCTTCGCACTCTGACAGGTTCTCTAAACTCTATTTCATGTTAGATGTCATATTTAATTGGTTTGTAAATAATTATATTGAATTTTTGGGTACTGTTTTTGGTTTAATATATGTTGTATTTTCGATAAAACAGAATATTTTACTTTGGCCTGTTGGCATAATAACATCGGCTCTATATATTTATGTATTTTTTTATTCTAAATTTTATGCCGACATGAGCTTACAGGTTTATTACCTGGTAATAAGTTTTTATGGGTGGTATAGTTGGCTTCATGGTAAAAATAAAAATACTGATACTAATCAAATACAAATTACAAACACAACAAAAAAATTAAGTCTTTTATTAATTGCAATTACTTTTGTGTTGTTTATTTTTATTGCCTTTATTCTGAAAAATTACACAGATTCTCCCCTACCATATTGGGATTCTTTTACAACATCGGCAAGCATAGTTGCTACATGGATGTTGACAAAAAAATATATTGAACAATGGATAATATGGGTAATTGTTGATGCCGTTTCCTTAGGTTTGTATATATATAAAGGACTTTATTCAACATGTTTCTTGTTTCTTGTTTATACAATATTGGCAATAATAGGTTATTTTGAATGGAAAAAAGAAATGAAAAAACCGGAAATCGCTCTAAGCGAATAGTAATAATAGGTCCGGAATCGACAGGTAAAACAGCTCTTTGCAAAAAGCTCTCCGAATATTATAAAACAGTTTGGGTACCTGAATATGCACGCGAATATGTTGAAAATCTTAACCGTGAATATGAGTATAAAGATTTAATAAAAATTGCGGAAAAACAAATTTCAGAATTTAATAATGATTACAGCAATGCTGACAAATTTATCTTTTTCGATACTTATTTAATAATTACAAAAGTATGGTTTCAGGTTGTATATAATAAATATCCTCTATGGTTAGACAAAGAAATTAAAAAAAGCAAGATTGATTTATTTTTGTTATGTAATACTGATATTGAATGGGAACCCGATAATGTTAGAGAAAATCCAGACAAAAGAGACGAATTATTTAATCTTTATAAAAAAGAATTAGAGAATTATAATTTTAACTACAAAATTATATCAGGAGAAGGTAAAGAAAGATTTGAAAAGGCAAAACAATACTTAACTAAACTACAATAAAAAAGGGCTTATAAAGCCCTTTTTTATTTATTTGATAGAAAATATTAAGAAAGTCCTTTTTCATTGAACAATTCAACATATTTAGAATCAACCGTAGTAAAATGATTAACAATCCATGATTTTACAAAAGACATAAAATCGTCGAGGAATCTTACTTTACCCTTATTAAAATCATTTTGGAAATTAGTAACTTCTTTAATAAATACTTTATGTTCTTTAATATGCTCTTTTGCATCATCATAGCCAAATTCTTTAAAATAATTTTCCTCAGTTGCAAAGTGGTAAGAAGCATAATCAGATAAGCCCTTAATTAATTCTTTAATTTCTTTTTTCCCCTTATCTTTTTTAAACCCAACAAACACTTGATTTACAATATCTACTAATTTAATGTGTTGTTGGTCAAGCTCAGATATTCCAATTACTAAATCATCATTCCATTCAATAAGGAGTTGATCATTTAATAAGGGAGTTGATTTATTTTCTTTTTTTACAACAGCTTTACTTTGCTTTGGTTTAGATAAATTTAATTCATTAATCTTTTTTTGCAAATCATTAATAATTTTCTCTTGTTCTTGCTCCTTTTTCTCTAATTCATTTTTAATTAATTCTAATTCTTTGGTTTTGTTTATTAATTCTTTATCATCAATTCCAACTTTACCTAAATTTTTTTCAAGTTTGTCAACCTTAATTTTTAGGTCAGTAATATCAAAAGCAATTTTTAAAACCTTATAAACTTTATCTTCTTTATCAAAAATTGGGGAGTACGTTTCTGACAACCAAAGAGTTTTGTTGTTATAAGTAACTTTGTTAATCTCTTTTTTAGTAATACCATTTTTCAAATCATTCCAAAACTCATCATAATTTCTTAACTCATCTTCATTAAATTCAAAACCATCTTTATGGTGGATTCCTATAATACGATCTTTCGGCATTCCAATATAATCAGCAAACGAATCATTAAGATTGGTAATAAAACCATTCATATCATACTCTACCGTAAAACAAGAAGAATTTAAAGCATGAATTAACCCTTGCATTTCATATTCTTTACGTGCTGCTTCTTCTTGAGTTGCTTGCATCTCTTCAAGGTTTTGGCGCATTTCTTCTTCCTGAGCAGCCAATTCTTCACCTTGTTGTTGAGCTTGTGCTAATAGTATGGCAGTTCGTTCATTAATTTTTACACTCGAAATTGTAGATGCTATGCTTTCACCAACCTTTTCGACAAATTCAATTTTATGAGGCTCTAATTTACTAAAAGAAGCCATTTCAATAACACCAAAAACCTCATTATTTAACAATAATGGTACTAATAAAATACATGTTGGATTAGCTGTTCCCATACCCGATGTTATCTTCATATAATCCTCCGGCAAATCAGTCATATAAATGGTCATACGTTCATGAGCACATCGTCCTACAAGACTTTCTCCCGGTCTGTATTGTTTATTTAATAATTTATCTCTACCATATGCAATAGCAGAAATTAGTTCGTAATAAATATCATCCTCATTATTGTCATTTAATATATATAAAGCACCTTGTGTTGCATCAAGATAATTACAAAGGTTACTAATAATACTAAAAGAAAGTTCTTTAATATTATTTGCATTTTGTCTCATTACATCTCCTAAATGAGCCAATCCTTGAGTTGCCCATTTTTGTTTTTCTTCTTCAAGTTTTCTTTTTTCTTCTTCTTCTTTTGCATGTTTAAGGCTTTCTCTCATCTCAAGAAGAGAGTTTCCTAAAATATCTTCATCACTAAGCAGAGTAAACTCTTCATCTAATTTACCTGCCCCAATATTCTGAGCAAATTCGGCAGTACTATTTAAACCATCTATCAAAGTATTAACAGAATTAGCCATATTTCCCAGCTCATCTTTCGATTTAATATCCAACTTATTTGAATGGCTGATTTTTCCTTTAGCTAATTTTTGAAGTATATCTGTTGTTTTTGTTAATGGAACACTTATTCTTTTTGAAATATACAAAATTATTAAAACAATTATTAACAGCCCCAATAAACCAACAATCATTGAAACATAAAAATTATTCTTTGCTTGTTTTGTAATAACCTTTGTTGGCACAGCAAGAACAATTGACCATGGTGTTTGTGTTTCCCCAACATTAATTGGATGAAATGAATAAAAATACTTTTCATTAGTACTATCTCTATCAGTAAATGAAAACTCTTCTCCTATTTTAATTTTGTTTAATATTTCAAATTTTTCTGTTTTTTCGCTCTCAATATTATCAATATTTTTTCCTATATAACTACTTTTATTATGAGCTACAACAATTCCTTTATTTGATAATAAATAAGCATAGCTTCTTTCAAAAGGCTTTATCTCTTTAATTAATTCATTAAATACATCAAGTGATATGTCAACACCAACAACACCAACGAACTTACCATCATCGTGCATTGGTACAATTAAACTTGTTTCCAATATTTGGTCTTCTTCTTTTCCTGTATATGAATAATAATATGGTTCTTCAATAGCATCTCTACCTGCTTCTTTTATTCTTAAATAATCAGGTGGATCTCCATCCATACTTTTATAGCTAAATCTCTTATTTATCTCGCTTCCTTCACGATAAAACTCATAAACATATCTACCATAAGGCTTATCATATGTGCTATCAACTACGCTTAATTCCCAACTATCCCACAAACAAATAAAATCAGGGTTTGCTTCAAAAACTCCTTCATACATATCAGAAAAAATCTGTTTCCTTTGTTCTAAAGGAATTTTTTTATATTTTTTAAATGATTGTACCAAAGTTTTAACCTTAGCCATGTGATTGTTTAATCTTGCTTCAATTATTGAAGAATACTCTTTATTAACTACTTTTACAATATTTATGGCATCTTTATAGCCTGTTTTTTGAGAAGTAATACTAATATATCCTATTGATGCAGCATATATAATAATTGATGGTATTATTATAAAAAAAAGCATCTTTGCACTTATATTATTTTTATTTTTCATATTATTAACGATGTTTTTTTGTTGCTGCTATTTACAAAATTTACTTCATTTATAAAAGAATTTTGTATTTTTTTTTGTTTAAAAATACTATATAATAGGCTAAATTTCATTTTGAGGTGCCGGATATAATAAATATAATTGTATTAAATACCTTTGTGTAACTTTGGGTTTACTTTGAGCATCTCTGTGATATAGCTATTCCACAAAGGAACACGGAGTTCTCACTAAGTTTCACAAAGAAAAATTAATTATCTAAAAAGATTATTGATTGTGCAATAGAGGTACACAGACATTTAGGTACGGGTTTATTAGAATC
>QMPG01000044.1 GCA_003648455.1 Bacteroidota bacterium | reverse complement strand
CAGCTGGCGGTGAGCTCACGCAAGTAAACCCCGCATTAGAAGTACCCAAATTTGGGGTTTTAAAAACACCAAATTTGTTGGTAATTCTTAAGCGTAGAAAAATTATGAATTTTTCGGGTTAACACAGTTCCTCCGACATGAAACACTAGCAAAAAATGCCTTTTTGTAATTGAAGGGGATTCCTCGCTCGTACCTCGCTTCGGAATGGCAAGCAGACATCTTTATGGACACATTGTGAGGTATCTAGGGTCTCACTGATGCCTGTCTTTTTTCTGTTAACATAAAAATTTAAAAACAGATTCGAAACAAGTTTGGAATGACAACTTCTAAAAGTCAAAATAATTTTTCAACCAAGTCAACAATTCTTTCTTCATCAATATCATTCATACATTTGAAATGTTTCTTCGGACATTTGTCATAACCAATTTTTGAACAAGGACGACACTTCAAACCTTCAACCTGTATTATTTTTGATTGCTCGTTTGGCAAATAGGGATACATCCCAAAATCAGGAACGGTATTTCCCCAAATAGAAATAATTTTTTTCTTAAGTGCTGAAGCTATGTGCATTAACCCCGTGTCGTAGCTAATAACAACATTTGACTGTTTTACAATTGAAGCCGAACCATACAAATTATATTTTCCACAGGCATTTATCACATTTTCACCAACAGCTTTTGAAATAATTTCGCCTCTTTTAACATCATCTTTGCCACCAATTAAAACAATTGGATGTTTAATTTTTTTACATATTGATATTGCCTTTTCATTTGGCAAAGCCTTGGTTAAATGATTCGCAGCAATAACAAAAGCCACATATCCTGATTTAAACTTTTGGTCTAAATCATTAATCTCAACTTCTTCTTTTTCAGGAATAAAAAAATCTAAGCCTTTATTGTCGTTTTTAACATCAAACAACTTTACAGTTTCAAGATAACGATCAACAATATGAATTTTAGGAAGTTTATTAATTTTAAAATTAACACAAAGCCATTTTTTTATGTTTAATTTATCGACAGTAAAGGATAGGCGACGCAAACTTAATTTTACTCTTTTGGTTCTTACATTATTATGAAGGTCAATAATATAATCAAACTGTTCGTTTTTCAGCTCTGAAACCGTTAGATAGAAACTTTTTTTTAAAATATGAACCTTGTCGATATACGGATTTGTATCAACAATACTTGAAAATTGCTTTTTTGTAAGGAAATGCACTTCCGCATCTTCAACCTGCTGCTTTAAACAACGAATAACGGGAGTAGTTAGAACAATATCGCCTATTGAACTAAAACGTATAATTAAGAACTTAACCAACTTTTAATTTTTTATGGTTTAAATTACAGATAATTAAAACCTTTTATTTAAACTATTTTATTTTTGTTTTGAAAGAAATCTCAACAAATCAAACCAAACCTCTCTACTACAATCTGAAGATTTCCATAAAATTCGTGAGCCATGAATTCCTTTTTTATCTCCACCCGGCTTAAAAACTGATTTGTTTTCGGCTGGAACTCCTTTCAAAATCGTTGACATAAAAGGATATTCAATTTTTGAACAAGTAGCATAAACGGGTTTTTTTAATCCTGTAATTTCTTTTTGAATATTCAAATTAATTGAACTGAAATATTCGCCGGGACTAAATGCAATTACCGCCTTAACTTTAGGGTTGTTTTTCGCAATCTTTAAACTTAAAGAAGCAGAATAAGAACTTCCGACAAGAACAACCGGTTTTTTATTAATCTTATAAGCATACTCAATAGCAGCTATCATATCTTGCTCTGCATCAATATATGTTGTTGGTTTTCCCATAGCTTTGGCTTGTTTTGCTGTTTTATTTAAAACATTATTAACCTCTTCACCCGAACGCAAATCAACAGCGAGACAATTAAATCCAATTTTTACAATTTTAGGAGCTGTCTCTCTATATTCACCTCTGCTATAGCCAGCCTGATGAAAAAGAAGAACATAAGTGTCGTTTGGCTGTCCTTTATATAAATCAGCACTGATAGTTATTCCGTCTGGAGCCTTGAAAGAGACTTCTTCCTGAGCATTAGTTATTGAAGTAAAAAAAACAAGAAACAAAAAAGCACTTACAAAAATTTTCATAACATATATGTTTTTAAAGAATAAAAAAAATCACAATTATATCTAAACTACGTCTGCCAAGACAATAATTTTGTTGTTAAAAACTTCAATCACCCCGCCTTCAATATCAAAATATATCTTCTTGTCGCTTTCTTCAATTATCTTAATGCTTCCTGCCTCCAGTGTAGAAATTATTGGTGCATGGTTATACAGAACCTCAAAAGAGCCCTTACTTCCGGGAACTTGCACTAATTTAATTTCCCCCTCGTATATTTTTTTCTCGGGTGTTACTATCTCTAAATTCATTTTTTATAAAATTAAGCTTTTGCCTTTTTTGCTTCTTCAGCATCAGCTAACATTTTTTCTCCTTTTTTTATAGCCTCTTCAATAGTACCTACAAGGTTAAAAGCTGCTTCGGGATACTTATCAACCTCTCCGTCCATAATCATGTTAAAACCTTTAATAGTATCCTTAATTGTAACTAAAACACCTTTAAGACCTGTAAATTGTTCGGCAACATGGAATGGTTGAGACAAAAATCTTTGTACACGTCTGGCGCGATGAACAACAAGTTTATCTTCGTCAGAAAGTTCATCCATACCAAGAATTGCAATAATATCTTGGAGTTCCTTATTTCTCTGCAACAACTCTTTAACTCTTTGTGCTGTGTCATAATGTTCTTTACCAACTATTTCAGGTGATAATATTCTTGAAGTTGAATCCAGCGGGTCAACAGCCGGGTATATACCAAGCTCAACAATTTTTCTGCTCAAAACAGTGGTTGCGTCTAAGTGAGCAAATGTTGTTGCCGGAGCAGGGTCTGTTAAATCATCGGCAGGAACATAAACAGCTTGCACTGATGTTATTGACCCATGTTTTGTTGAAGTAATACGTTCTTGCATAGCTCCCATTTCTGTGGCTAAAGTAGGTTGATAACCAACCGCCGATGGCATTCTTCCAAGTAATGCTGAAACCTCAGAACCGGCTTGTGTAAATCTAAAAATATTATCCATAAAGAATAAAATATCTTTTCCTTTGCTATCCTTATCTCCACCACCATCTCGGAAATATTCGGCAACAGCTAATCCTGATAAGGCAACTCTTGCACGAGCTCCAGGGGGTTCGTTCATTTGTCCAAACACCAATGTAGCTTTTGATTTTTCTAAAGCATCTTTATCTACTTTTGACAAATCCCAACCTCCCTCTTCCATGCTTTTCAAAAACTCATCGCCATATTGAATAACACCTGATTCTAACATCTCTCTCAGCAAGTCGTTTCCTTCTCTTGTTCGTTCACCAACACCTGCAAATACAGAAATTCCGGAATAAGCTTTTGCAATATTATTAATAAGCTCCATAATAATAACTGTTTTACCAACTCCTGCACCACCAAACAAACCAATTTTACCACCTTTTGAGTAAGGTTCAAGCAAATCAATTACTTTTATTCCTGTAAATAAAACCTCTGTTTCTGTCGAAAGGTCTTCAAGTTTAGGTGGCTCTCTATGGATAGGATAACCTCCTTTTTTATCAATTTTCCCTATTCCATCAATTGCATCGCCGGTAACATTCAGCAAACGTCCTTTTATTTCATCTCCAACAGGCATTACAATAGGTTTACCCGTTGCAACAGCGTCCATTCCTCTGTGCAATCCATCTGTTGAATCCATTGCAATTACCCTAACGGTATTTTCACCAATATGCTGCTGACATTCAGCAATTAGAATTTGCCCATTATCTCTGGTTATCTCTAATGCTTCTAAAATATTTGGCAATTGGCCTTCTTCATTCTCAAAACTTACGTCAATAACAGGACCTATTACCTGTACTATTTTTCCTACAATTTTTGACATTATTTTTATTTTTTATTCAATACTAAAATACAAATTATAAAATTAAATTAACAATAAAACAAACAAATTATAAAAAAAAAATATTGCAGACAACACACAAATTACTAATTATTAAACCAATAAGCATCGTGACTAATAATTTCGATTAATTAATTTGTTTTGTATTAAAGACATTAATTCGTTTTTTCTTTCTGAACTTACAGAAAGCTCATTAATAAGTTTAAATGCTTTATCAAAATATTCTGCAATTTTATTTTCTGCCACTTTTTTTATTTCGAGTTTATTATATATCTCAACTACTTTATCAAATTTTTCTTCAGACGGTTTATTGTCGACAAAAATTTTATTGTAAAGCTCTTTATAATCAGACCCTTTTGCCAATTCAAAAGCTTTAATTAACAAATATGTTTTTTTATTTGTAAGAATATCATTTCCTGTTTTTTTACCAAATACTTCTGTATCGCCATATACATCAAGAAAATCATCTTGAATTTGAAAAGCCATACCAATATTAATTCCAAAAGAATATAGCAATTCGGCATCTTCGGGTAATGCTCCTCCAATTAATGCTCCAATTTTAAGACTTGCTGCAATTAATACTGCTGTCTTAAGTTTTATCATTTTTAAATAATCAGATTCTGACACTAATTCTTTTGTTTCAAAATTCATGTCATATTGCTGTCCGTCACAAACTTGCAGAGCTGTTTTATTAAAAACATTAATAATTTCCGAATAGTTATTTGATTTTATTCTTGTAATATACTCATAAGCTATTATTAACATGGCATCGCCCGAAAGAATGGCAACATTTGAATTCCATTTTGTATGAACAGTTGGCTTATTTCTTCTTAAGGAAGAATTGTCCATTATATCATCATGCAAAAGAGTAAAATTGTGAAAAATTTCGAGAGCTAATGCTGAATCAATGGCTTTTTCAATTTCATCAGAAAATAAATTACAAGCCATCAATACAAAAACAGGACGAATTCGCTTGCCTCCTAAGGACAAAATATATTTTATTGGTTCATATAGTTGTTTGGGCTCCTTTGCCAGTTCCTCCTGTGCAATCTTTTTATTAACAAGTTCTTGAAGCGTTTTATATGAATACATAATATTAGTTTAAAAGTTGAAACGTTAAACGTTTATAAAGCAATACTGCAGAAGACAAATTTCTTTTAAAAAGCCGCTAAAAAATTTTTCCAATTCAATAAAATTATCGACAAACACAAATTAACCATTATTTAACTCGAACAAACCTTTATTTAAAATATTTTTTATTCCTTGTTCCAAATCGATTAATTCACGGCCTAAAATTTTTCTCATGTTTGTGTTGTCAGGCAATCGTCTTCTCATATCGCCATCTTCAAGTGGTGGCAAAAAAATGATTTTAGATTTAGATTTTGTTAATCGTATAATTGTTTCTGCCAATGACAATATTGTTATTTCCTTATTTCCTCCAACATTAACAACGTCATTAACCACAAAATTATTATTAAACGCTTTTACACATGCTTCAACATTGTCGTCAATATAACAAAAAGTTCGCGTTTGTTTTCCGTCACCATAAATGGTTATGTCGTCATTTTTAAGAGCTTTCAGAACAAACTTACTTATAACAAAATCTTTGCTTTGTTTAGGTCCATAAGTATTAAAAAATCTAAAAATGGTATAATCTAAACCATATTCTTGTTTAAATGATTTTAAAAATGCTTCGCCTACATTCTTCACTATTGCATAAGGCACTCTTGAATTTAATGGTGTTGTATAAACATTTTGTGGGAACTCAACAGGTTCTCCATAAATCTCTGAAGAAGAAGAAAAGAAAACTCTTTTTACGCCGGTATTTTTCGATATTGAAAGAATGTTTTTAATGCCATCAATATCTTTTAGCACTTTAACAGGATTCTCTTGCGTTCGTTGCACACCAACCATTGCCGCATAATGAAAAACGAAATCGAATTTATATGCCAACATTATTTCTGCAATGTCAGAATAATTATTAACATCACACTTAATAAATTTATAATTTTGTAGTGTTTGTGCAGGCAACTTCCTAATATCACCAGTTGAAAGATCGTCAACAATAACTAAAAAATTCTCTTTGTCTTGTAATAGTTTTTCAGAAAGCACACTTCCAATAAAACCGGCACCACCGGTGATTAATATTTTTTTCATGGTTAATATTTTCTTATTAAATTTCTTCGTTATTTTATTATTCTCAAACTTTCTATATCAATATCCTCTTCTTCATCAAATATTTGGATTAACGGTTCGGCAAAAGCTTTAGTTGTAATCCTCCTCTCTAATGTCAATAGTAGAGATGGCAATAAAATAAGGTTTGAAAGCATAGCAAATAATAATGTTATTGAAACTAACATTCCCAAAGCAGCCGTTCCCCCAAAACTAGATGCAATAAATATTGCAAAACCAAAAAACAAAACAATTGATGTATACATCATACTTACTCCTGTTTCTTTTAGTGCTCCTATTACAGACTTTTTTATATCCCATTCATGAACTTCTAATTCTTGCCTATACTTTGCCAAGAAATGAATTGTATCATCAACAGAAATACCAAAAGAAACACTAAAAACTAAAATAGTTGATGGTTTTATTGGAATTCCAAAATACCCCATAAGGGCTCCTGTTAATAGCAATGGTATTAAATTCGGTATAAGCGACACAATAACCATCCGGAATGATGCAAACATCCACGACATAATTAGAGCTATAATAATGATAGCAAGAAGCAGACTGACAAATAAATTTTTAATTAAATATCTTGTTCCTTTAAAAAAGATAATACTTGTTCCTGTTAAAATAGTATTATACTTACTTGGTGGGAAAATAGTGTTAATATCTGCTTGAATTTTTTCATCAAGCAATTTCATTTTATCAGTACCAATATCTTTCATTTGAACACTAACTCGTGCTATTTGATGTGTGCTATCGACATAAGCATTTATTAAATTGCCCTTATCTTTAAATTTAGAAGCATAAGCCATTATAAAATTTTTGTCCATATTATTAGGGAGGCTATACTTTCGTGGATTTCCTTTATAGAAAGCTTGTCGTAAAAATTTCATTGCATCAATCATAGAGATTGGTCTTGAAAGTTCGGGATACTTTCTCAGGGCTTTTTCCAATTTTTCTATTTTCTTGAATGTTTTTGTATTAATTGCACCCTTTTTCTTCTTAGTGTCAATTAAAATTTCGAGGGGCATAACACCACCAAAATGCTTTTCAAAAAAACCAAGGTCTTGATATATTGGGTCGTCTTGAGGAAGATCGTCAACAATATAACCGGTACTCTTCATTAAATTTATTCCGCATATTCCTAATCCAATAATTATAGCAAAAACAATATATATAAATGTTCTATGATTCAGGGTTACATTAATAAGATTATTAATTAAAAAACTTACCCTTTTATTATCTAAATGTTTTGTGTGTCTTGCTTTTGGAGGATCAAAAAAACTAAAAAATATTGGAATTAATAATAAAGACAATACAAAAACGCCAATAATATTTAAAGATGCAATAATACCAAACTCAGTTAATATGCTGCTACTTGTAATAATAAAAGTTGCAAATCCTGAAGCAGTTGTCAAATTTGTTAAAAAAATTGCATTCCCTGTTTTTTGAATCACTCTTTGCAATGCTTTTATTTTATTCCCATGTCGTTTATATTCAGAATAATATTTGTTTAACATAAATATGCTGTTTGGAACGCCAATAACAATAAGTAAAGGAGGAATCATTCCTGTAAGTATTGTAATTTCATAACCAAAAAGCACAATTGACCCCATTGACCAAATAACGCCAATACCTACAACAAGCATTGGGAAAAACACTGCTTTAAACGACCTAAAAAACAAATAAAGAATAAAAGCACAAACCAAAAAAGCCAAAACAAGAAACATATATAGTTCTTTCTTAACTTTATTAGAAACGGCGGTTCTAATATATGGGAGTCCTGAATAATGAAATTTTAAATTATATTTTTCTCCATATTGCTCAATTTTTTTTACTAAATCTTCAACTATCTCTACACGTTCTTCTGTATTAAGTTTTTCAGGAGATACACTGACCGCCATTAAGTAAACGGAATTTGTATCGTTATACAACAAGTTTTTATAAAAAGGAAGACTTTTAGCAACTCTTACTAAACTGTCTAACTCTTCCTGTGTATTAATATGTTTTGGGAAAACCGGAGATAATTCAAATTTTTTCTCTTTAGAATTTTTATTAATATTTATTATTTGTGCTATTGAAACTACATCATCAATACAACTCATCTGTTTTATTGTATCGTTTAATGAAATCCAATCATTAAATTTTTTTAGTTGAAAAAAATTAGTGTCTTTTACTCCAATTACAAAAATATTTGCCTGCTCACCAAATAATTTTTTGGAATACTGATAATCTAAATAAGCAGTGTCTTTTTCAGGAAGCATCTGAACATGTCGGTACGACATGCTTATAAAACTGGCCTGATAAGCCATAAAAATTGTAATTAATGCAATTGCAACTAAAAACCAAACTCTTTTACGCAAAATTACTCTTGCAACTATTCTCCACATTTATTAAAAATCTATATAAAAATTCTAAAAACATTAAAACTTAAAAAGTAATTGGCTAAAGTAATATTTTATTAATGTTTTTCAAAAAAGAAGCTTTTTAAATTACACAAGCTGTAAAATTTGTTTTATATTTTTTTATGAAAATAATTACTATCTAAAATTAATTTGTATTTTTACACACAAACAATAAAATTAAAAAAATGGATTATTCTATAATTGATTTTCTAACATTATTAGGAGCTTTAGGCTTATTCCTTTTTGGAATGAAGCTTATGAGTGAAGCTTTACAAAAGGTTGCGGGTAACAAAATGAGAAGCATTTTATCTGCAATGACATCAAACAGAGTTAAGGGCGTTCTAACCGGTGTTTTAATTACTGCAATAATACAATCATCATCGGCAACAACAGTAATGGTTGTTAGTTTTGTTAATGCCGGATTATTGTCTCTAATGCAATCTGTTGGTGTTATTATGGGAGCAAATATTGGAACGACCGTAACAGCATGGTTAATTTCAATTATTGGTTTTAAGGTAAAAATTAGCGCCTTGGCTTTTCCTTTAATCGGTATTGGTTTCCCTTTAATCTTTTCAAAAAGCAAAAAAATAAGTTCTTGGGGTGAAGTTGTTTTTGGTTTTTCAATTCTCTTCATTGGTTTAGATAGCTTAAAATCTTCTGTCCCGAATATTCATAATAGTCCTGAAATTTTTTCTTTCTTGGCACATTACACAAATATGGGCTTTGGTTCAGTATTAATATTTTTAGCAATTGGTACAATTTTAACAATTGTTATACAATCTTCAAGTGCAACCATGGCATTAACACTTGTTATGTGTAATAATGGTTGGATACCATTTGAACTAGCTGCCGCAATGGTTTTGGGAGAAAACATTGGAACAACAATAACGGCAAATATTGCAGCTTTAGTTGCCAATGTATCTGCAAAACGTGCTGCACGTGCCCACCTAATTTTCAACCTCATAGGTGTTATTTGGGTGTTGTCAATTTTCCCTTTCTTTTTAAACATGATTGATTCTGTGTCAATTATGGTCACCGGAAATTCCCCTTTTAAAATAAATTCGGCTATTCCAATAGCACTTTCATTGTTTCATACAATTTTTAATATTACAAACGTTCTACTTTTGATTGGTTTTTCTAAATTTATTGTGAAAATTGTTAAAAAATTAGTTCCTGTTAAAAAAGACGAAGACGAGGAATTTCGTTTACAATATATTTCTATGGGAATGTTATCAACCTCTGAACTATCTACTCTTCAAGCAAAAAATGAAATAGCTTCATATGCAAAACACACTAAAAAAATGTTTGGCTTTGTTAAAAAATTATTTGACGAAAAAAATGAAAAAAACTTTAACAAGCTATATGAAAAATCAATAAAATATGAAGATATTAGTGATAATATTGAAGTTGAAATTGCATCTTATTTAACAAAAATATCAGAGGGTGACTTAAGTACTTCTGCCTCTGTAAGAATTAGTTCAATGTTGAAAATTGTTAGTGATATTGAAAGCATTGCCGATTCTTGCTATAATTTAACAAAAGCATGCAAAAGAAAATTTGAACAAAAGGAACCGTTCCAAGAATTTTCTATTAAAAATATTCACAACATGTTTCAATTAATTGACGAGGCTTTGGACACAATGATATATAATCTTGAACACGATTACCATTTAGTATCGTTAAAAAAAGCAAATGAGATAGAAAAAAGAATTAATGAATATAGAACAGAACTCAAACAAGAGCATTTAAACAACATTAAAACAAAAAAATACACTTATCAGTCAGGTGTTATTTATAATGATATTTTCTTAGAATGTGAAAAACTCGGGGATTATATTATTAACATTTCTGAAGCTTTAAATGAGATAAAATAATAAAATAATTTTTAATCATAAAAAAAGGAGACTTTCTAAAAAGTCTCCTTTTTTTTCAAGAAATAAATTATTTGGATAATGCATCTGCGCCACTAACAATTTCAAGTATTTCATTGGTAATTGATGCTTGACGAGCTTTGTTATATTCAATACGTAAATCTCTAATAAGATTATTTGCATTATCTGTAGCCTTATGCATTGCCGTCATTCTTGCACCGTGCTCAGAGGCATAAGAATCCAGAAGCGCTTTATAAAGTTGTATTTTTAAAGACTTGGGAATTAATTCATTAACAATATATTTTTTTGTAGGTTCAAAAATAAACTCTTGTTCAATTGATTTTTCCTCTTTCTTATTTATTCGAGGTTCAATAGGTAAAAACTGTTCGACAGAAAGGATCTGAACGGCAGCATTTTTAAACCTGTTATATATTAAATCAATTTTATCAAAATAACCATTAACAAATCCATTCATTAAATACTGAGCTATTGGAACAACATTTTCGTATGTCAAATCATCAAAAACATGACCAAATCTTCGTGTGATATTTAGATGATTTTTTCTCAAGAAATCATGGGCGTATTTACCAATAGCAATAAAAGTAACATTACCACTTGCCAACTGCTCAGGATATTTTTTTTGTGCTGTTTCAAAACCACGCTTTATTACACCAGAATTAAAAGCCCCACATAAACCTCTGTTTGATGAAACAAATACAATAAGAATATTTTTTGCTGGTTTTTGCTGAAAATAAATATTTTCTTTTATAATCTGTTCATCATCCGATAAACTAGTCAGTATCTCATGAAGTTTATTTGCATATGGACTTATCTTAATAATGGCATCTTGTGTTTTTTTCAACTTTGCTGCAGCAACCATTTTCATGGCAGATGTAACCTGTTCTGTAGCAGATACAGATGTTATTCTATTTCGTATTTCTTTTAAATTTGCCATTCTAATTTCAAATCGTCATTACTTTATACTATTTTAAGAGCAATCTCTTTTGCCAATTCCTCCAGAATTGTTTTAACCTCATCAGACAAATCACCTTGTTTAATTGTTTCTAAAATATTTGGATGATTTATTTCTAATTTACTTAAAAATTCATCTTCAAAATCTCTAACTTTTTCAATAGGAACAGAAGAAAGTAAGCCCATCATACCACAATAAATTATTGCAATTTGATTTTCAACTTTAACTGGCGAATATTGTCCTTGTTTTAGTATCTCTACATTTTTTCTTCCTTTATCGAGAACAGCCAATGTTGCATCGTCTAGATCTGAACCAAATTTTGCGAATGCCTCCAATTCTCTATATTGCGCCTGATCAATTTTTAATGTTCCGGCTACTTTTTTCATAGATTTTATTTGAGCGTTACCACCTACACGCGAAACAGAAATACCCACATTAATTGCCGGGCGTATACCGGAATTAAACAAATTAGACTCTAGAAAAATTTGCCCATCAGTAATAGAAATAACGTTTGTAGGAATATAAGCAGACACATCTCCTGCCTGTGTTTCAATAATGGGCAATGCCGTTAAAGATCCTCCACCTTTAACGATGTCCCTAATTGATTCGGGAAGGTCATTCATTTGTTTAGCAATTTCTTCCGATTCAATTATTTTTGCAGCTCTTTCTAATAATCTTGAATGAAGATAGAAAACATCTCCGGGATATGCTTCTCTTCCCGGTGGTCGGTGAAGCAATAGAGAAACCTCTCTATAAGACACCGCTTGTTTTGACAAATCATCATAAACGATTAAAGCATGACGTCCTGTGTCTCTAAAAAATTCGCCTATTGAAGCTCCGGTAAATGGCGCATAAAACTGCATCGCTGCCGGGTCTGAAGCTGTAGACGACACAATAACGGTATAATCCATTGCACCGCGTTCTTCAAGTGTTTTAGCTATTGAGGCTATTGTTGAACCCTTTTGACCAATTGCAACATATATACAATAAACAGGATCTCCTTTTTTATAAAATTCTTTTTGGTTAATTATTGTATCAATTGCAATTGCAGTTTTTCCTGTTTGTCTATCACCAATAATCAATTCTCTTTGTCCTCTACCAATGGGAATCATAGCATCAATGGCTTTTATTCCCGTTTGTAAAGGCTGTTTTACAGGTTGTCGATAAATTACTCCCGGCGCTTTCCTTTCAAGGGGCATTTCATATGTTTTACCCTGAATTGGACCTTTTCCATCTAATGGTTCCCCTAATGTATTAATAATTCTTCCCAACAAACCTTCGCCAACTTCTACAGAAGCAATTCTTTTTGTTCTTTTAACAATATCACCTTCTTTTATGAGATGTGATGGACCCAGCAAAACTGCACCAACATTATCTTCTTCCAAATTTAGCACAATCCCTTCTACACCATTTTTGAATTCAATAATCTCATTTGCTTCAACATTTGACAAACCGAAAATACGTGCAATTCCATCTCCTACCGATAATACGGTACCTACCTCGTCTACGGCTACATCCGATTTAAAACCTTCAATTTGCTGTTTTATTATTTCTGAAATCTCTGCCGGCTTTATATTTGTCATATTCTTAATATTAAATTATTTATTTTTTTTCTAGAGATAAAGACTTTAGTTCTTTTTTTATTTTATCTAATTTATTTAATACACTTGCATCATATTGATGATCGTCAATTCTTAAAACAAAACCTCCAATTAAATTTTCATCTACCTGCTCTGTTATTTCAAACTTATCACTAAATTCTTTTTGTATTACTTTTTGAATATTTTGTCTTAAATCATTACTAATTTCACAAGAACTTGTAAAAAAAATCTTCTTAATGCCCTTATGTTCTCTATATATTTTTAAAAAATTTCTTGCAATATTACTTAAAAAAATTTCTCTTTTATTTGAAAAAACCAACATTAAAAATGAAAGTGTGCCTGAGCTGATTTTCTCTTTAAATATAAGCTGAACAACTTTTTGCTTTTTTGATGTTTTTACTATTGGACTTTCTAAAAGCGTATTAAAATCTTTTTCTTTTTGACAAACGTCAAATATTAACGAAAAGTCTTTCTTTACGTCTTCTAAAATATTTTTTTCTAGTGCATAAGCAAATATTGCTTTTGCATATCTTACTGAAATTTTACTTTCGTTCATAAGTAAAAACTTCTTAATTATTTATATATAAAAATTAATTAATCTTTATCTCTTCTAATAAATTATTAATTAAATCGTCTTTTTTGTTTTTTTCAGATAATTCTTGCTTAATAAGTTTCTCCGCAATATCAACAGAAATTAATGATATTTGATCCTTTATTTCTGTTATTGCTGCTTTCTTTTCGTTTTGAATTACTGTTTTAGCCTTTTCTATTATTCTATTAGCTTCTTTATTAGCCTCAACTTTTGCTTCTTCAACAATTTTTTCTCTCGTTTCTTTTGCTTCTCTTATTAACTTTTCTCTTTGTTGTTTAGCTTCTTTAATTATCTGTTCGTTATCTGCTTTTAAATGAGACATTTCTTCTCTTGCTTTTTGTGCTGATTGCAATGCTTCGTCAATTGAAT
>QMPG01000043.1 GCA_003648455.1 Bacteroidota bacterium | reverse complement strand
TGGGAATTTCATTAACCCCAAATTTGGGTATTACTAAATCGGGGTTTCCCGCTTTGCACCCCACTATCTATCACACATTCATACAATTCACTTCGTTTTTGTATGAATAAAGCGGGTTAATTTTATTTAAATTACAAAAAAATGGAATGTGGTGAAAATAGATAAAATGTAGATAATAAAGCAGGTGCTGTTTTATCTATATAAATTACATCCCTTTACCTTCTAAAACAGTTTTTATAGTATAAATCATTATTTTAAGATCAACATAAAGAGACATATTTTCGATATAGATAATGTCGTATTTTAATCGTTCAATCATTTGTTCAACATTTTCGGCATAACCATATCTAACTTGTCCCCACGATGTTATTCCGGGTCTTACTTTTAACAGGTGTTTGTAATGTGGTGCGGTTTTAATAATTTGATTAATATAATATTCTCTTTCAGGTCGTGGTCCAACAATTGACATATCTCCTTTAATAACATTGTAAAATTGGGGGAGTTCATCTAATCGCATTTTTCTGAGGAAAAGTCCAAAATGGGTAATTCTTTTATCATTTTTACTTGAAAGAGCTGGACCATTTTTTTCAGCATCAACAAACATGGTTCTGAATTTGTATATTTTAAAAGGTTTGCCGTAATGTCCAATTCTTTGATGGTTGTAGAATATTGGTCCTTTTGAAGTTAGCTTAATTCCTATTGTGATAAAAAGAAAAACAGGCATTAAAATTATTAAAGCAATAATTGAACCTACAACATCAATAATTCGTTTTAAGCTGATTTGCCATGCCGGCATTAAATCGTGTGATAATTGAACTAAAGGAGCTCCAAATATTGAAGAAATTTTAACAGAGCCGGTTAACATATCATAAATATCAGGAATTGCTTCTATTACAACATTAGTGTCTTCAAGTTTATCGATAATATTTTTAATTTTGCTACGCTCACTTCGTTCAATAGCAATTATGGTTTCTTCAACTTTATACTCTTTTATTATTCTGGGTAGATCGTCAATATTTCCGAGATGTTTTAAATGATTCTTAATTTGATAATTTGTATTTCCATTAATATTTACAAATCCAATAAAGGCATTACCGGCAGATTTTGATTTTGACATTAGGTCTTGGTAAAGCTCAAAAGCGTTTTCGTCACCTCCAATAAGCAAAGTGTTGAAATTAATAATTCCGTTTCGAATTTTGTTAATTGTTATTGTAGTAATTATTAGGCGAGGAATGTAAGTTAGAAAAAATTGAAGTAAAAACAGTGCCGTAAATGAAGCATAATAATTTTTATATGTTGATATTGTATCGTCAAGAATTAGAGCAAAGAAGATAATAACAACGCCAATTGTTGTAATTAGTAAAGTTGTTCCAAATTCTTTTAATCTTGATTTTCGGTAAATATTTCTGTAATAACCAATTATATAATAAGATAAAATCCAAAAACAAGGAATTATAATTAATCCGATAAAGAATTTGTTATCTAAAAGAACAGGAACCTTATGGCCAAATTTTACAGATTCTATAAATGTTTTTCTATAAATATTGAAAAGAATCCAAGCAGAAGCAGCAGCAAAAAAATCGAAAGCTACGTATATAAATATTTGGCGTTTGTTGTTCATCCTGTTTAGTATATGATTTTGAGATTGTCTAAATATATTTCGGTATCTGTTTCTGAATTATTTATTGCTCCTATAAATAATCGATATGTTATACCTTCGGGATAATTGTTAACTGTGCTTGCCAAATCAATATAGATTTTGTTCCACTCTTCAGATTTGTTTAAAATAATTATTGGGTTATGAATTGCTTTTGTTTGACTGTAGATTAGAAGCCCAACATAAAATTCATTATTGTTTTTATAGTTCATTTCAAAGAAAATGGGGGAGCGGTCATTTGGTAAATCGATATAATTATTTGTTTGACATTCGAAAAGAGTGTCGTTTTTGCTTAAAAAGATTTTAGCAGAACTATAACCATCAAAAACATCATTGTTTTCAAATGAAATTGTTCCATTACTCTCTGCTATTTTTTCAAGAGAAGTTCCGTTTTGATCAAAGTTTTCTGACCAAACAACATTAACTCCATCTCTATAATTAACAACAGGATTTAACTTTATGATTTGTCCTGCTTGAAAAACAGTATCAATTTCATAAGAGTTAAAGAATGGATAAAAAGAACGACTTGTAGCAATACCATTTACTTTTATTCCTGCTCTTATCATAATGCTATGTCTCCCTTTTTCTAATACAGGAAATTTTGCAGGTAACTCGTAAACTCCGAGTAGATTACCATCAATATTAACCCAGACATCTGATAAGCCTGAACATTTTGGGTCACTGCCTAAAGAAATTTTATCAATCTGAATGTATCCCGGAATATCTTCATCAGGATTAATAATATCGCATGAATTAAAAGATACGCTTAATAGTAATGAGAGAAATAAGATGTTTTTTTTTGTAAAAAATATCATATAGGCTTATTGTTTTTGTTTATAACGTGATTATTTATTTAATATTGTAATGAGGTTAAATTTGGTTTGAAGTAAGTTTAATTTTGTCTAAAATTTTTCCAAAGATATCTAAAATTTTTAATTCATTCTCAATGTTTATTATTGGTTGTAAATTTTTTTCAATTGAATGTTGAAAATTTGATAATTGTTCGAAAATTTTATTGTTTTCTATTAATTCAAGTTCTTCAAACAAGAATTTTTTCTTGCTTTTTTTTGATATTTGAGTTTTTGAGTTATTAAAATCAATTTCAATTATAGCATCACGTTGAAAAAATTTACAGATGTGTGTTTTTTTATTTGAAATTCGACCGGCAGTTAAATTAATTACCGACCCATTATCGAATGAAATGCGGGCATTAATAATATCGGGAGAACTGTTTACGATTGATAAACTGGTAGCTTCAATTTTTTTTGAATTTGATTTTATTAAACTTACCGAAAGGTTTAAATCTGTATAAATTAAATCAAGAACTCTTGGTAGTTTTAAATTAGATTGCTCATAATTAATAAAATTTTGAGATTCAACATACATAGGATTGTCAAAATATTTTTTTGCAGATATAAAAGTTGACGAAAAACGCTCATTGTTATACACCTGTATATGAACGTTTGCCTCATTTGATAATTTAATTAAATTTTCAATTTCGTATTTTGTGTAATTTTTTATGCTTTTAATAAACAAGTGCTTGGTGTTCTTTAGTGCTGTAATAATATCGTTGTAATACTCTCTTTTCGATGATACTAAATCAATTACATCTACTGAGTTTACAAACGAATTGAAAGAGTTAAACGGTTTTATGTTAAATTCTTGAGCAGATTTATTTGTTTCCCTTAAGTCTTGATTATATATTCCTATCAAATTGAATTCTGGGATTTTTTTTATTTGATCGATATGTTGTTGTATAGAATTTTTATTTCCTATAATGCCAATTTTAATCATAAGTTTATGTTTTATGCAAAGTAAATGTTTTTTATTCTAAAAGTTTTTTTAATGATTTTTATTTTATTAACTTTCTTTTGTTCATAAATGATTGATAATTTTTATATTCTTGCTTTGTATATAATTAACCCGAAAAATTCACAATTTTTCTACGCCTAAGAATTACCAACAAATTTGGTGTTTTTAATAAGCCCAAATTTGGGTATTTCTAATGCGGGGTTTACTTGCGTGAGCTCACCGCCAGCTGGCGGTTCGGTTCCCGCTTTATTTCCCACTATCCATCGCTAATTCATGCAATTCACTTCGTTTTTGCATGAATAAAATGGGTTAATTTTCTATTATATATATTATATTCTAATTTTAAATATTAATTTTGTGCGCCTTTATAAAATTTTTTATTATAGGTTTTTTCAAATTATTTACTGATGAAATTTACTGAAGAGATAAAACGACGACGCACTTTTGCTATTGTTAGCCACCCTGACGCAGGAAAGACAACTTTAACCGAGAAATTACTTTTGTTTGGTGGTGCAATTCATGTTGCCGGTGCTGTTAAATCTAATAAAATTAAGCGTACGGCTACTTCCGATTTTATGGAGATTGAGCGTCAGCGTGGTATCTCTGTTGCAACCTCAGTAATGGGATTTGAATATAATAATACTAAGATTAATATTTTAGATACTCCGGGTCATAAGGATTTTGCCGAAGATACTTACCGTACTCTTACTGCTGTTGATAGTGTTATTGTGGTTATTGATGCTGCAAAAGGAGTTGAAAGTCAGACCGAAAAGTTGATGAATGTTTGTCGAATGCGAAATACTCCTGTAATCGTATTTATTAACAAACTCGACCGTGAAGGTAAAGATCCGTTTGATTTACTCGATGAAATTGAAGATAAATTAAAAATTAAAGTTCGCCCATTATCATGGCCAATTGGAAGTGGTAAAAGTTTTAAAGGTGTTTATAATGTTTATGAGCAAAAGTTAAATATTTTTACACAAGCAGATAAGCAAATAGCCGAAAAACCAATTGAGCTATCCGATTTGCAGAGTAAAGATTTAGATTATTATGTTACTGAGGATTCTGCTAATGTTTTACGCGAAGAGTTAGATTTGATAAATGGAGTTTATTCAGATTTTATTATTGATGATTATCTTGATGCAAAAGTTTCTCCTGTATTTTTTGGAAGCGCATTATATAATTTTGGAGTTAAAGAGTTGCTCGATTGTTTTATAAACATAGCTCCATCGCCAAAAGAAAGTAAGACTATTGAGCGTTTTGTTTCCCCTGAGGAAGAAAAATTTTCAGGTTTTATTTTTAAAATCCATGCAAATATGGATCCAAATCATCGCGACAGATTAGCTTTTGTGAAAATTTGTTCGGGTAGGTTTTTGAGAAACACTAATTATTTACATATACGCTCGGGTAAAAGAATGAAATTTTCGAGTCCAACAGCTTTTATGGCTTCTAAAAAATCTGTAATTGAAGAGGCTTTCCCCGGCGACATTGTTGGTTTGCACGACACAGGGAATTTTAAAATAGGTGATACATTTACTGAAGGTGAACAATTGCATTTTACCGGCATCCCGAATTTTGCTCCCGAGATGTTCCGTTATATTGAGAATGCCGACCCAATGAAATCGAAACAATTAAATAAAGGAATTGTTCAGTTAATGGACGAGGGTGTTGCTCAGTTGTTTATTAGCACTTTTAATGGAAGAAAAATTATTGGAACAGTTGGTGCTCTTCAATTTGAAGTAATTCAATATCGTTTATTGCACGAATACGGAGCTCAATGCAGATATGAACCTATTTCATTATATAAAGCCTGTTGGTTTGAAAGTGACGATGAAGCAAAAATGAAAGATTTTAAGAGTCGTAAGTATAAATTTATTGCCAAAGATAAATTTCAGCGTGATGTTTTTCTTGCAGATTCTGCTTATTCGTTACAAATGGCTCAAGAAAAATTTCCTGAGATAAAATTTTATTTCACATCAGAGTTTTAATCTTTTCTCAACATACAAGCTGTGTTTATAAAAAGATATTCCAAGAATTGTTCCTAATAATGCTCCGCATATAACATCGCCGGGGTAATGCACTCCCAGATAAATGCGACTGTATGAGACTATTGTTGCCCATATAAGTATTGAATAGCTTACATATTTGTTTTTAAATAAATATGATATAAATGTTGCAAGTGCAAAAGTGTTTGCTGCATGGGACGATACAAAACCATATTGACCGCCACAATGATTATTAACAATATGAACTAAGTAAGCAATTTGAGGATTATGACAAGGTCGTAATCGTTGAAAAACATCTTTAAATAAGTGCACTGATATTTGGTCGCTAAAAACTATTGCAAGTATTAATGAAGCTAATATTATTATCGACTTTATTTTGAATTTTCTGATTATGAAGAATATTAATAATGCATAAAGAGGCAACCATTGTATTTTGCCACTAATAAACCACATTATCTGATCAAAAAAATCGGAATGAAGGCTGTTTAAAAATAGAAACAGATCTGTGTCGAGTTGTAATAATTTATCAATCATTTAGTTCTTTCCAAATAAGATCTTTAAGCTCAGTAATTCCCTCATTCATAATTGATGAGATAAAAATATATGGAATATCGGGCAAATCAAGTTTTATCCCATCTTTAAGCTCGTCGTCTAAATAATCTGATTTTGATATTGCTAAAACTCTTTTCTTGTCAAGCAGTTCAGGATTATACTGTTTTAACTCGTTTACAAGAATTTCATATTCTTTTTTTATGTCATCACAGTCGGAAGGAATTATGAAAAGAAGCATTGAGTTTCGTTCGATGTGGCGTAAAAATCTAATTCCCAAGCCTTTGCCTTCGTGAGCACCTTCAATAATTCCCGGAATATCTGCCATAATAAACGAGTGATGGTCACGATAAGAAACAATTCCCAGATTTGGAACTAAAGTTGTGAAAGCATAATTTGCAATTTTAGGTTTTGCAGCAGATACAACCGATAGGAGAGTTGATTTTCCTGCATTTGGAAATCCTACCAATCCCACATCTGCTAATATTTTCAGTTCTAAAATAAACCAACCTTCAATACCGTCTTCGCCTGGTTGTGCAAAACGAGGAGTTTGGTTTGTTGGCGATTTAAAATGAAAATTACCTTGTCCGCCTCTTCCTCCTTTAGCAAGAATTTTTGTTTCGTTATCTTTTGTTATTTCAAATAAAATTTCTCCGGTTTCGGCATTTTTTGCAATGGTGCCTAATGGAACATCAACAATTATGTCTTTGCCATCAGCACCTGAGCTTCTGTCTTTTGAGCCGGCCATACCATGTTCGGCATGAATGTGTTTTTTATATTTCAATGGCAATAATGTCCATAGTTGTTTGTTGCCTCGTAAAATTATGTGAGCTCCACGTCCGCCATCTCCTCCATCAGGTCCACCTTTTTTTGTAAGTTTGTCTCTATGAAGATGAGCTGAACCTGCGCCTCCGTTACCTGAACGACAAAAGATTTTTACGTAATCGACAAAGTTTTTACTTGCCATATTTGTGATATTGATTTATTTATGAATAATAATTTTGAGAGAACAAAAGTACGAAGAAAAAAACATTTTTTAACCCTTACGACTTTTAAAGTTTTTTTACGTAAAAATCATAACTAATGCTCTTTCTAATTTGTAATCTGAAATAATAAATAAGTAAAAGCAACATGGAACTTTCGGATTGCAAACTCAAAAGAGTGAGCTATAGCATTATTTATATTTATCAATAATTGTACAAATACGCTCAAAAATTTTATCAACAGTTCCCATCCCGTCAACAGATTGATATTTATTTTCTTTTTTATAAAATTCAATTATTGGGGCTGTTTGTTTGTTATAAATATTTATTCGGTTTTCAATAATAGAAACGTTTTTGTCGTCAGAGCGATTCATTTCTTTACTCCTGTTTAATAAACGTTTTACTAACTCATCATGATTAACATCGAGAGTTACCATAACATTAATTTTTGTGTTTCGTTCTTTCAGAAGGTTTTTAAGAAATTTAGCCTGATTTTGAGTTCTTGGAAAACCATCAAAAATATAGCCATTTGCTTCTGTATTTTTATCCAGCTTATTAATTACCATCTGGATAACATCTTTATCAGGCACTAATTCTCCTTTATCCATATATTTTTTTGCCATAATACCAAGAGGTGTTTCTTTCGCAATAGCATTGCGGAGAATATCACCGGTTGATAAATGTATCAGCTTATATTTTTTAAGTATTTTTTCTGATTGTGTACCTTTACCCGATCCCGGAGGTCCAAAAATGACAATGTTTAGCATAGCAGTGAAAGTTAAAAGTTTAATGTTGAGTCCACTTCGAAAAGCCTTCATAGCCGTCATTGCGAGGACGAAGCCCGAAGCAATCTGTTGATAATCAATACATAAAAATTGCTTCACTGCGTTCGCAATAACGTATTATTTGTTTTCGGAGTAGCTTCAATGTTTAATGTTTCAAGTCCTCAGTCTTTAATTTTCAGTTTTCAGTTTCTAATTACAAATCACGAATTACAAAGTGTGTAAATGTGTTTTAGATTTCTAGCATATCCATTATAATCTAAGCCATATCCCAAAATAAAATCATTTGGTATTTCAAAACCAACATAATCAATTTTTATGTCTTTTTGATAAGCTGTAGGTTTAAATAATAATGTTGATATTTTTATTTCGTCAGGCTCATAACCTTTTAATTGCTTAATAATGTTCTCTATGGTAATTCCGGTATCTATTATATCTTCAAGAATAACAACTGTTTTGCCTTTTAAGTCTTCATTTAAACCAATTAGTCTTTTAATTTTGCCTGTAGTAGATGTGCCTTGGTATGAAGCTAATTTAAGAAATGAAATTTGGCAGTCTATTTTAATATTTTTAAATAAATCGGCAGCAAACATAAATGATCCGTTCAAGATTCCAAGAAAAATAACATCTTTGCTTTTTAAATCATTGTCAATAGTTTTTGCTAATTCTTCAACTCTTTTTTGTATTTCGTTATAATGAATTGATATTTTGAATTCTTTATCTAAAACTTTTATTTTTTCTGTCATGATTTGAATTTTTTAAAGTACTAAAATAGTAAATTATTCTAAATTTGAATTAATTATTTTTTATTATCTTGTGCGAAAATATAAAATAAAAAGTAGATAATTATTATAAACTAGTTTAATAATTTTTTATGAATGCAAAAGTAAGTATCATAATGGGCAGTACATCAGATTTACCAATAATGGAACAGGCTGCTCAAATATTAGATGAATTTGAAATTCCTTTTGAAATTAATGCACTTTCAGCACATAGGACACCACAACAAGCTATAGATTTTTCGAAAAATGCTCACGAAAGAGGTATTCGTGTTATAATTGCAGGTGCAGGTGGTGCTGCACATTTACCGGGAATTGTTGCTGCATTAACACCGGTTCCGGTTATTGGAGTGCCAATAAAGTCGTCGAATTCACTCGATGGTTGGGATTCCATTCTGTCAATTTTGCAAATGCCATCGGGTATTCCTGTTGCTACGGTTGCTATTGATGGAGCAAAAAATGCAGGTATTCTTGCTGCTGAAATTCTTGCTGTTGCTGATGAAGATATTCTTGAAAAAGTAAAAAAATTTAAATCCCAACTTGAAGAGAAAATAATTAAAGCTAATAACGATTTGGCGAAAATTAAATATAAAAATAAAGTGAATTAACGATGGATAGTGGGCAGTAAAGCGGGAACCGAACCGCCAGCTGGCGGTGAGCTCACGCAAGTAAACCCCGCATTAGAAGTACCCAAATTTTGGCAATTTGAAAATATAGTTAAATGGTTATATTGATATTTTTTATAAAATTTCAGTCACAGCCCAATTGCAGAGTTTTTTTTAAAGACTAAATATAAAATACTAAATTAATGAAGAAATTATTTCAATTATTATTTTTAATATGTTTTTTTATCACCATAAAGAATAACAGTTTTGCCGGTAGTGAAAATTATCCTGTTGGAGCTCGCTCTGCAGGAATGGCAAATTCTACTGTTATGACTTATGATGTGTGGTCTGTTTATCATAATCAAGCAGGATTGGCTTATCTTAATAACATTTATGCCGGTTCTTATTTCGAAAATCGATTTAATATTTCGGAGTTAGGGGTTAAATCTTTTGCTTTTGTGCTGCCAACAAAGACTGGTAACTTTGGAGCTAGTGTTACTCACTTTGGTTATTCAAAATACAGTGAGAGTAAATTTGGTTTGGCATATGCCCGAAAACTTAGTGAAAAATTTTCGGTCGGACTTCAATTTGATTATTTAAACACCTTTGTTGGTGATGAATATGGAAATAAAGGAACATTTGTTTTTGAGTTAGGATTAATGTCTGAACCTGTAAAAAATTTGACTATTGGTGCACATGTTTATAATCCAACTCGTTCAAAATTTGCAGCTTATCAAGATGAAAGAGTTCCAACAATATTTAGGTTTGGTATTGGATATAAGTTCTCAGACAAAGTTCTGTTAACAATTGAAACAGACAAAGAATTAGATTATAAACCCACATACAGAACAGGGATTGAATATAATTTTTTTAAAAATCTTTATCTTCGAACAGGTATTTCTGCAAATCCCAATCAGAATTTTTTTGGAATAGGTTATGCCTTTAAACGCTTTAATTTTGACATTGCCTTTTCAACTCATGAAGTATTACCTATGACTTCTCATTTTTCAATTAATTATAAATTTAAGTAGAAATTGAGATTGTTATGAATAAAATGTTTAAATATAAAATTCTGCTTTTCATTTTCTTTTTTCTTTTTGTAAAATTTTTATTTTCGCAAGAGGTTGTTGACAGCCAACAATTAATTGAAGATTTAATTGAAAATATTGCAGAAAGCTCTGATGAGGAATTAGATTACACTTCATTGTTTGATGACTTTAATTTTTTTATTAATAATCCGTTAAACTTAAATATTGCAACAGAAGAAGATCTTGAAAAGTTACATATTTTAAATGATTTTCAGATTAAGAGTTTGTTGCGTTATATTAGTAAAAACGGACAAATGTTAAGTATTTATGAATTGCAGTTAGTTTATGGATTTACTCCCGAGCTTATTCAAAAAATATTACCTTTTATTACTGTGTCGAGTAAAACCGAAGCTCAAAAATTTTCTTTAAAAAGAGCAGTCAGATATGGAAGTAATCAATATTTTTTACGAGTTAAATCAACGGTTGAAGACCAAGAAGGTTTTATGCCTATCTCAGACAGTGCTTTAATGAGTTCTCCAAATTCAAGATATCTCGGAAATCGTTTAAAAATTTATACTAGGTACAAATATCATTATAAGAATAAAATTGCTTATGGATTTACTGCAGAGAAAGATCCCGGTGAGGAATTTTTTAAAGGCACACAAAAAAACGGTTTTGATTTTTATTCGGTTCATCTGCAGTTAAGTAATTTCGGACATCTAAAAACACTTGTTGTTGGTGATTATAAACTCAGATTTGGGCAAGGTCTTAATCTTTGGTCAGGAATGGCAACCGGCAAATCGTCTTATGTGTTAGATGTTAAAAGAAAAGCACAGGGGATAAGCAAATACTCATCAGCCGATGAAAATAATTTTATGAGAGGAGCGGCTGCAACAGTTTCTTTTAAAGATTTTAATTTTTCTACTTTTATCTCAAAAAAGAAGATTGATGCAAATTTATCTGAGGCTGATACTCTTGATGAGGAAGTAAGATATGTTTCATCGTTTTTAGCTTCAGGAATTCATGCAACTCCCTCTCAATTATATGATAAACATGCTATTGACGAAAATTTATTTGGAGGAAATATAACTTTTAACAAGAAAGCTTTTAAAGTAGGAGTTACTTATGTGAAATATAAGTATGGAGCCGATTTAGTAAAAACAATAACACCTTATAATCAGTTTGATTTTACAGGTTCTGAGAATTCAAACCTGAGCCTTGATTATCAATTTGGAATAAGAAATATTTACTTTTTTGGTGAGCTTGCAAGAAGTTTTAATGGTGCAATGGCATATATTAATGGAGCTGTTGCAAGCATTGCACCACAAATGTCGGTTTCAATAGTTCACAGAGATTATGCGCGCGATTATCAGGCTTTGTATAGCAATGCTTTTGCCGAAAACACTAAAAATGTTAATGAAAAAGGTATTTATATTGGAACAGAAATACATCCTATTAAGCATTGGAAAATATCGGCTTATTATGACACTTATAAATTTCCGTGGATAAAATCAGGAGCTTCGGCTCTTTCTAATGGTGTTGATTATCTTGCTCAGGTAGATTTTCGTTTATCACGCAAAGTGCAGATGTATTGGAGAATTAAAAACGAAACTAAATCGTTAAATGTTGATGAGGAAGAATTGACAAACCCCAGTGACGCAAAATATTTGGTTGATGTAAGTAATTTGCACTTACGGTATAATATTTCTTACAAAGTATTGGATGAGTTGCAATTAAAAAATCGTATTGAGTTAGTCAGGTTTACTAAAGGTGATGCTGACAGCGAAAATGGTTATTTAATTTATCAGGATATTATTTATCATCCTAAAGCATTGCCGTTAAACGTATCTTTCAGGTATGGTATTTTTGATACAGATTCATATAACGCCAGAATTTATGCTTACGAAACTGATGTTTTATATGCTTATTCAATTCCGGCTTACTCAACAAAAGGAGTTAGAACCTATCTCACTCTAAAATATTCATTAAATAAAATTGATTTTTGGTTAAGATATGCCCAAACTTACTATTCAAATAAAAGCGTAATTGGCTCAGGACTTAATGAAATAACAGGCAAAACTAAAACCGAATTAACATTTCAATTAAGATATAAATTCTAATATATTATAAATTTTCTGTAACTTATAATTGGTCTGATACGTCATAATTATTGAAAATAAAATATTCTTTTTGTCGTTTTATTAATAATTAAATTTTGATTTGGAATAAATTATTAAATAATTTTGTCTAAATGTAAAACGATTTTTTTATAAACACTGAAAATTTAATGTAAACAAAATACAAAAAGCACATGAAAAATGTAAAATTAACATCCCTTTTATTAGTATTATTTTTCGCCTTTTCAACAAATGGATTTTCACAAGAAAGTTGGGGTTTGCAAAAATGTATTAATTATGCTTTAGATAATAATATTCAAATAAAGAAACAGAAATTAAATTCTGAAATTTCAGAAAATAATTTAAAGCAATCAAAGTACAATCTTTTACCATCTTTAAACGGTTCGGCATCTCACAGCTTTAGTTTTGGTAAAACTGCCGATATGAGCTCATATCAATATGTTGATCAGAAATTTCAGAGTGGGAACATGGCACTTCAAGCACAAGTAAATTTATTTAACGGTTTAAGAGATTATAACGCCGTTAAGCAAAATGAGTTTAATTTACTTGCAAGTTTACAAGATGTTGAAAAGGCTAAGAATGACATTTCATTAAATATTGTTTCTGCTTATCTTCAAATTTTATTTAATAAGGAAGCACTAAGCAATTCTGAAAACGAACTGGAAATTACAAAGCAACAGGTTGAAAGAACAAAAAAGTTAGTTGATGCCGGTAATTTGGCAAAAGGTAGTTTGCTCGAAATAATTTCGCAACAAGCAACAGAGAAAGTAAGTGTTATTAATAATAAAAATCAACTTAATATGTCTTATTTAACATTGACTCAAATGTTAGATTTAGATTCTATTGGAAATTTTGAAATTGAAGTGCCTGAATTGAGTATCTCAAATATTGGAGAAATACCGGTTATTGACACAATATATGCTCAAGCAGAAAATAATTTTCCACAAATAAAAAGTGCAAAGTATAGAATGAAAGGCAGTGAGAAAAACTTGTTAATTTCAAAAGGACAAAGATACCCTCAGTTGTCGCTTAGAGGTAGTTACTACTCTCGATATTCAGAATTGGCTAAAGATCCCTTAGACCCGACTGCTGATTATTCGTACAAAGATCAATTAGGTGATTATGCCGGTTCTCAAATATCTTTTAGTCTTTCAATTCCGATTTTTAATAAGTTTGCTGTAAAAACGAGTGTAGATAATGCAAAAATATCATTACTATCTGCAAAGTACGATTACGACCTCACAAAACAACAGGTTTATAAAGATATTCAGCAGGCAATTTCTGATGCAAATGCTGCTTTGGAAAGTTATCAGGCAAGAAAAGAAGCTCTTGTATCAATGGAGGAATCGTTTAAATATACTCAACAAAAATTTAACCTTGGTTTAGTTAATTCTCTTGATTTTAACACATCGAAAAATAATTTGAATAAAGCAAAGTCAGACTTATTACAAGCTAAATATCAATATATTTTCAAATTAAAAATTCTTGATTTTTATCAAGGAAAACAAATTCAGTTATAATAAATTTGATTAACCGTAATAATTTTTTTATACAGAGTATTCATTGCAATTAGTTGCATGAAAAAGATAAATGCCGAACTATTAATTTGTTCGGCATTTTTGTTTTTACCACTGGTGCAAGCGTCTCGCTTGTACCTTATTTTTTTTTATAAAAGCACAAGCGAGGGCTCAAGTTCAAAAGTTGGGGACTATATAATTTGTTTTTAATATATTTGTAACAAAAAGACTTTTCGAAATGGGCTCATTCATAGAATAAATACATAAGTTTATTTAGAAATATAATATTGTTTTAAACTGTATAATTAGCAACGGCATTTATGCCGTTGTATAAATTGAACACATCTATTTGGCTTTAGCCAAAAATTAATGCCGAATAATATCAAATCCATATCGTTTGATAAATTTG